>JAKPTX010000244.1 GCA_029570835.1 Bacteroidota bacterium | reverse complement strand
ATGACCTGCTGAAAGATCATTAAATAAGCTGACTACAGCTTATAAAAAGGAAGCAAAAAGCATTGCAGCACTCTTTGATATTGTCTTCACGCTCTTTGAAAGATATGCAGAAATAGTCGAGATTCTGCGATGTACGTATTGAGTCTATTCTACTGGATGTTAACGAAAAACAATCCTAGGGTCTTCGTGGTGATTATCACCCTTTTAGACCAGGCCTTGAATGATGGACTCCAGTAAAAAGACAAGACGGCATAGGCGGATCTCGTTAGCCCCTCGTAAGAGATATTATTCTTCGAGGGGCTTTTTTATCTCGATGGTAGATGGTCGGACAGTGAAATAATGATTATGTGCCGGTATTTGATATTGATGAAAATCATGTTAGGTAAGCTGAAATAAATCATCAATAATTACAATTATGCAAGATGACAATTTAGCTTTTAAAAATATTGAATAGTGCTATTATGTCATTCAACCTTCTGGAAATATTACTTTAGCTGATCAAGTTGTGCATAAAATGAGTGAACATTTATGAACACTGGCAACTTTCTATGATGATGAATGCACTTATCAATGACAATCAAGAGATTATACGGAAGCACCTGAGTGAAATCTCAAGGTCGAATCGGACTTATTATTATATTGATAACAAAGTTTATGGCTGCATTTACGAAATAGCAGAAAAAGAAGGACGGCCTGACTTAATTCCCAAAGACAACGAAACATTATCAGAGTGGCGGGAAAGACCTGGTATTCCGATAGAATATTTAGAGCTTGAAACTCATTTGAACAATTTATTCACGAACAGACAGAAAGATTTATTCAAGCAGAAGACAACAGAAGATAAAAAAGATGAAAACGTGATTTCAGAGCCACCGCCAGTTAATGTTTATTCACAACCATCAATCGCAGAAAATGAAGTTCATGAAACGCAAGTAGAACCAACCCCAGACAAATATGAAGCCAGATGCCTAATCATATTACTATTTTTGCTGTTTATCGGCCCTGTTATTTTACTTGGGGTTTTTTTTGAAATAGTGAAAGCCGAATCCATGGCGGTGGCGGTGATGATAGTTGTTTGTTACTTCATTTTTGTTATGGCTATTCGTTTCTGGATGCATGAAAAAGGATATTTGAAATTTCCAACCAAAGAGCAAATTGAAGCAGAAAAGGAAGAACGCATGAGAAAATGGGGTGGACCCATTAAATCAGCGCACATTATAAGATTGGAAAGAGGTCTCTATACAGGACTAGGGAATAGAAGACCCTATCCGCATGGCCGGCGAACAAAAAAATATTAGTTTCTATTTTAAACGGGCGTCATGAAAATATGTAAAAATTGTTATCGAGAATTTGATGAAAGAGAAGAAGATCCTCTCAATCCGATAGATGAACTGGGGAAAATATTTTTAGAGGTTACGGGTGAGACGAATGTTATGGATTACTGTCCTGAGTGCCGCGAAGAATTGGGATTGGTTAATGTAGCAGGATTCAACAACTAATTAATATCAAAGACCCAACGTGGTTTACGAGGAGAAAACTCAATTTTATTTTTTGTGCTTGAATATGTGAAATTAGTAATTGGTATTTCAAACGGTTTGATATTTATTACTGTATAATAATTGCTAAAACAATCATTCCATGAACCCCAAGGTTTTGGGTGGATCCTAATACTTGAGAAGATATAAAATTCATCAATCAATATTGCTTTGTATCTTACATAATTTTTATAGAAAAAGTATACGTTAATATTACGATGTAGTTCGACATATTTTTGAATATTGACCATTTCTCCTTTTTTCATATCAGATCCGAACGATACTTTTTTATATTCAGGGTAAATGTCACGCACTGCTTTTTCTAAATATGATTCCTTCACTGGTGCTAATAAACTTATTTTGTTGCTTATATTTTGTGTTCGATTTATTTGTTTTGATGGTTTAGGTTGGTGGACAATTGTATAAACAGGTTTTTCAGTCCAGGGCCAAACCGTTTTATAACTTGGTCTTGCTCTGATTATTGAGGGTTTCTGTTCCGTGGATGTTACGGAAATGGCAGATGAAATATTGTGAACTTTTTTCATGTGACGTGCCATTCTATCTTGTCTAACAGATGCGTTGCAAATTCCACATTGAATTAAATGGCATTGATCATTTGTTCTTGAGCTATTGTAAGTCATTGTAGTCTCATTAAGTTCAAAATTATTTTCAAATTGTCTTTTTTTAAAATTTTATGATTTTTTGCAAATCGCCACCCCGTCGGATACGTCAAATATACACTAATATTTTCAGAGAACCATATTTTATTGTTAATTATTTCCCCCCTTTTTAAGGCTGAAATATAATTATATGAGACGTTAGGTGAACGCTTGATAATATCGTACTGTGTCTTACCAAAGCAAATAACGTTCATAATGTTATGATCAACAATCAGTTTCCTAATAGCGACCTTGCTTGTTCCAACCATTTTTTCGTATTCTGCCTTCCCAAAGAAATCAATCAAATGCATTGGATCTTCCGTAGGAAAGGGGAACAATACTGCCATAAAGAATCTGAAAGGTCCTCGATATTGGTTTTTAATCATAAAGGCAGCATCAATTTTATTATCGTATTCGAAACACCCGGTGCCTCTCAACGTATCCCAGAAGGGATTCGTCCTTCCTATTCTGTTCGGCGACAAAAACATTCCTTGTTTAACAGAATGAGGATGGGGATTACTTAACAATATCAATATGGGAGTCTTGGAATTATCTTCAGGGATAAGAGGTCCTTCCGTTTTATAACGAATTTGATGAAGGGTATCGTCAAACATATACATGTCGGACCATTTGCTCAAATTTTCTTGGATCGTTGATTTAACAGTATCATAATTTCTATCAACAGTGATGACTTCTTCATGGATGATCGACAAAGAATTCATTTCTTTTCCTTTCATTTTACTTAATTGATAAAAGGATAGGCTTCAGAGAGGCCGGATTTATTCTTCAATCCGACCTCTCAACAATTTCACTTCTGCTTTTCTATCTCAACTTCCAAATCATCATCCATGTCCGATAAATCATATTTTATTCGTTTTATAAAATCACGACTCCCCGTAAATGATATTCCGTAAGGTCTTTTCCAATAGTCTCCGTGAAAAATTACATATTGCCATAAACTAAACCCGAGCTTCAAAAAAATGTGAAATTTTATCTGAATCCATAAAGAAGGTTTAGTATTTTCATCGATCATATCGATTCTCCTTTCTTCTCTTTTTATCGAGATTGTAAAGTGTCACCACTGTCGTCTCATTGTGACTTAACAAAACCGCCTTATCTTCGATTCTGTCAAGGGCCTGTATCAGATGTTTTTTTCTTTTCTGAGTCATCTGATACTCGACAACGTTTCCAGGTCTTGCTACGCAATTTCCAAAGAATGTTATGAGCTCAATATCATCGGCCTGAAATCCTCTCTGCTGCTTTCTAGTTAGTGCGTGCTTCGACAATTCCATTTTGCCACCTCCAAAAAAATTAAAAATGCTCTCCATATTTTTGTTTCTATTTTACACCATGTGATTCCGTGTTGTCAAGAAAAAAATTTTGTAAGTGCTTGATATAATTAAATAATAATAGTAATTAATAATAAACAATAATAATAAATAATAGTAATTAATTCATAAATAAAATGAACGGGCTTATAAGGACCAAGCTACCGCGTATTAGTTAGTCGCGCGGATCATTTTACTACTGTTTACATCACTATACAGTCATGGTCTTTCATAAATGGGGGGATGGGACTTTGATCTGGCCATCGGAAAAAAGTCAGAAGCATTCTTTCGTCTGGTTTCAAACAAAAACGCACCACAGTTCGTTTCTTGCCAGAAAATCCTTCCGATCTTCGATGAACCATAGAACAAATATATGATTAAGAAATTTATAAAATAAATTTCAGAAAGGAGGTGACTGCCTATGAAGAAGAAGATTTACACGAGGCCGGTATCAGTGGTGCTCTCAGAAGATATGTTCGTTCAGGTGAAGACTATCGCGGACAACGAGGAAATCGGTATCTCGGATTATATCAGGGAAGCGATTCGGGAAAAGTTGGCAACGCACAACCACAATCAATTTCAGCAAGAAATTATCCACGACTAGGCGGGTTACAACGAGAGTAAACATGGCAGACGAATGACTAATGTGAATTCAACAACTTAAACCTATTCTAGAAAGAGAGGAAATCAAATGAACAAAGCGATCAAACTAAACGAGAATCAGAGAATTGCCGCTGAACATAAAGATCAACATATTTTGGTTTTAGCCGGCGCCGGAACAGGGAAGACATCGACAATCATCGCGCGGGTAGAATACTTAATCCAAAAAGGCGTTGATCCCCAACGGATCCTTCTTCTGACCTTTACCCGGCGCGCAGCAAAAGAAATGACAGACAGATTATCCTTGAGCATTGGAGATGCCGCAAAAGAGGTAACGACAGGCACTTTCCATCACTTCTGTCTGCTGACCATGCGCAAAGAGCCGGACAAATTCGGGATACGGGATTTTACAGTAATCGACCGTGACGATCAAATATCCCTCATGAATCTTGCAAGGGCCAAATATGTAACAAAAGGAGTAAAGTTCCCGATAGCTTCCAAGCTGGTCAACTTTTATTCATACGCCCGCAACACGAAGATGAAATTTTCCGAATACTTAAACAAGTACGCAGAATACGACTATGAAATTTCAACCAAAATCCTAAATGTTTTTGGCGACTACGATCAAAGTAAACAATCTCACCGTTACCTCGATTTTGACGACATCATTTATCGGTTTGGCGAAGTCCTGCATAATTCCCCTTCGATCAACGAGCAATTACGATCGCAATATGACCACATCCTGGTTGACGAAATGCAGGACACGAACCCCCTGCAATGGCGCATTCTGGACGGACTCAGAGACCCTGCCAAACTCTTTTGTGTGGGTGACGACGCGCAAAGCATTTATGCTTTCCGGGGAGCCGATTTCAGGAATGTGCATTCTTTTAAAGACCGGGTTCCTGATTCCGTGGTTTTGAAACTGGAAGACAATTATCGATCGACGCAGGAAATTCTGGATTTTTCCAATTGGCTATTAAGAGAATCACCGCTGAACTATGACAAGAACCTTAAGGCACAGAGAGGGAAAGGGATAAAACCAGTCATGAAGAGTTTTTCCAGTGACCTTGCGGAAGCAAAATGGATCGCTGAGGATCTTATCAAACGTCACGAAGAAGGAAATTCATGGAAGGACCACACGATTCTTACAAGAACCGCCTATGGCGCAAGAAGTGTGGAAGCGATGCTGATTGAGAAAAAGATTCCCTATGTATTTATCGGGGGAGCGAGCTTTCTTCAGTCTGCCCACGTCAAGGACCTTCTTTGCTTGGTCAGAGCGGCAGGAAATCCACAGGACGAAATAGCCTGGATGAGATACCTGACACTTTGGCCGAAAATCGGGGATGTCATCGCGTCTCGTCTTATTGCGTCCATAAAAAATACCGGCTCTCTTGCAAAAGCGTTTTCTGAGACAGCGCGCAATAATGCAAAAAGAAACGAAATCATCAATGGCCCTGAAGTGATAATGCAGCACTGGAACGAACCGGCCAAAGCACTGAAAGCGGGAGCGGAGTTCTTTGAGCCTCTCCTGTCAGCAAGATACGATCAATGGAACGTGCGAAAAAAGGATTTTGATCTTCTGGTGAAACTTGCAGAACGATATACCAGTCTCATGCGGTTTATTGAAGTCTATACACTGGACCCGATAACATCAACAGCAGCCGTATCGGATAACCCCGATGTCGTTACCCTGATTACAGTTCATAGCGCAAAGGGAATCGAAAATCGCGTTTGCTATATTATTCGCGCTGAACCGGGAATTTACCCTCATATGCGCAGCATAGGAAAGGAAGACGAAGAGGAAGAAGAACGACGCACGCTGTATGTGGCGATCACAAGGGCGAAAAACGAACTAATTCTAACGAGGTCAAAATTTCAATACAGCTATTCCTATCCATATTTCGACACTGAAGGATCTTATTTTTTATCAGACGTGCCCGACAATATTTTACAAGAGGATTACGTGCATGATCATGCATTTGATAACGTATATCATGCCAGTAATGAAACGGATCTTACCGCTGATTTTACCAACATAATGTCATAAGGAGAAATAAACCATGAGAAAAAGAATATTGCACACATCAATAAATTTGCTGATCGAGCCCGATACCTATCAACGGCTCAAAATGATCGCCGGACTGCAAAAGACAACCATGTCAAAATTCATCCGCGAGGGTATCAAGCTCAGACTGGCGCAGTATTACAAGGAGAATAATTCGATGGTGGAATAATAGGATCCTCTATTGATGAGGCCGGTATTTGATATTAATGAAAATCATGCGGGATTTGAAAAGCGCAGCATCCTGCGTATTTTTATAGGTTGATGGACCTATCGTTTATGATTGTTTGGATTATTAAATTTTAACAGATGGAGAATTGATGAGATGTTTTCTGCTGTGGGCAAATTGGCCAGAATATTGATGTTGCTTTCTATGGATCGAGAAGCTGGCACGTTTTACACCTTCTTTTCCAAAAGCCGAATTAACTCGGTGAATGATGTAGCAATTGATACTACTGCAATTGATGGATCAGCCTCCTCATGATCCCAAAATACTAGATCGGGAGCAATGTTTCGCGATGAATATCTAAAACAAATGTAATTGCCAGCATGATCTTCAGCTATTGGGCAGAGGCCATCAGGCAACCGATGCCTCATCATGTTAAATAACACTAATACGTTCGGGGAGTCTTTTTCTGAAAAGCTCAAAAATGAGTTAATTATGATAGTATATCTTTTCTCTAGTCGTAACTCTGCCGGTTCAGGGCAAGCGCCGTTGTGCTTAAATAGCCAACTTTTGAAGTCTTCAGGTAATGGTAAGCCTGACAAAGACTCGAAATTGCGAAGATCCTCGTCAGTAACAGGTGTTTGAGGTAATAGCCAAGTCATCTTCGTCATTATAAATCACCATTTACGCCTTCCAATCCAGATAGGATTTTCGCAAGTTCATTGGAATTCACAACTACTTCCGAGTTTATCCGTTGCCAGCGTGCTTTTGTTTCAGCAAGACGACAGGCTTGTTCCTGAATCTGAAGTTGATGCAGCCGGAAATTATCCCAACAATAGTCGACTAACTCACGTGCGGCAATGTATGACAACGTACCTGCCCAAGCGGCCGGACCACCATATAGTAAGGCAAAGCTACGATACCAGACGGGAGGAAGCCCAATAGTTTGTGGCATGAGTTTTACCATTATTATTTCAGTAAAGAATGCGGCAGTACCGCCGGCCACAGATCGCGTCGTTGCTTGGGCAAAATGATCAATATCAAACTCGTTTGTGTATAACATGACAGCAGAACTAACGGCAATATCAAAAACTGCCACAGACCCCCACCGCACAGCTGTTGCTTTAATGAAAGCTCTTTCATTGATTTGTCCCCAACCCTTGTTTCCGCCAACATGGTCAACATTATGTTCGTTTGAGTCAACAAGTTGCATGCGGCCTCTTTTACTAGGATCATGATGCCATTGCTTGCCCTGTGGATTTCTATTATTTTCCATCAGTTTAATATCACGTTCTGTAAACAGACTGCGTAGTTTTGGATTATTTTTTATTTCTGTTAATAGTTGCTCATTGCATATCTTACCGTAATAACTGGAACTGAACTGAGAAGGTTTTAGCTGGCAATCAAAAAACGACTTCAGTAATGGAAAGCCACGCCTATCATAATAAACCCCTGTTCTTGGATCAAAACCACGTTTAACATACTCACGTAATTTTAAATAATTGGCTTTACTGTAAGGATCGCTGCGCATTACGAATGGGCGGCCTAATGGTGTTAACAGGGTAGCATTTGTTTCATTTGGGGAATCTAGAAAGGTGTCTTTTAGATAAGGATTCTCATTTCCTTCGGCGTTTCCAAATGCTAATACTATGAGCAGAATGGTGAATAATGTTCTAAAAATCATCAAGAGATTTTCTCCTGCCCAGATTTACAATTGCTTCATACCGAACAAGTTGCTTCGACTTCTGTGAGTTTATGTTATCATATAACTCATACATGCGCCGCGTTATCTCCCTTGCCAGAGATGGCTCCACTATGAGGGATACATTAACCTCACTCAATCGTTTGTATAGTGTTATGGATTCATTTTCATTTAGTTTGCGGGATACTTTTGTTGGATCGCTTTCTCTATACCGACCTTCAGCCCATAGAGTATATTTAAGCGATTGTCTTTTTTTCAAGATGGAAATGGCCTTCCCAAGCTGGAGCATTGCTGCTTCCCATTTTGCACGAGATGAATCGGTCTGATCAGGAGATATTGCCATTAAATCATCTCTCGCAGTTTCACACTTTTCTAAAGCTTTATGTATGAAACTATTTGGGGTTGCGTTAGCTATGATGGATAAATTTTCTTGTTGAGATTCTTTTAACAATTTATTAATCATTAATATGACATCATCTATTGATGTTTTAGAATTTCCTTGAGGATGTGAAGGAGGTTTCTCTATAGTTGATAATTGGCCAAGACTAAGTTCATTTTCAATCTGTACAGAAAGTGTTAGAGCTCGTTCGCGTTCTATGTCTGTCAGCCAGATTAATGGAATTGATTGCAATATCGCCAAAGCGTCATACATACCTGCTTTTCTAGAAAATGTATTCGAGTCACCAAGAGGTAGCTTTGCGACCCGCGATTCTGCGAGAGAAAGCATTTGTGATGCTATTTTACACTTTGCAACTTCGTATTTAGCATCGGATAGAAGCAGTCGAAAAACCGGAATGTCCTGTTCTGTTGATGTTTCTATGGCCTTTTCCAGTCTTTCAACTTTCTGATTTGGCGAAAGGTTCTGATAGTCACGAAGAAACGTGTCTAAAGTTTCTGCATGAGCTTGAACAAAACCAAACAAGAGCAGAAGAACGACAATGATATGTTTGTATATGTTCATTTAAGTGGTCCAAAAGTATCAAAGACCATATAACTTGAATCACCAACATCATCCCCTTGAACCTTGCCTATAAAAACCCAACTTTTACCATCGATCTTTCCGACAGTAGAAGTAAAGACAAGATCGTCGACCATAAGGTCATGTTCATAGACATGAACTTGAGTTGATGCACCTGTGTTTTTCAGAATCGTGTAAATTTCTGGTTTGATTTCTATATCTGGTGTGATGGAGATAGGTTCATCTTTTAAAAATGTGTATTTATTCGAACCTTGTTGAAATACAATGTAGTATTTAGATTTAGCGTAATTCTTTCCACCCTTCAGAGCGGCCTTGGCAGAGAGTTTCATTGCTTGCATGTGAACAACATATTTTTCACCTACTTTCAATGTTCCTTGCTGCAATGGGGATTTTACATCAAACAGTTTAAAGGTGGCGGATGCATCCATCACCTCGCCAAGTATGTTTTTGGCATGTTTTAGTGTCCCATTTAAAGGGAAGGTATTCTTAGACAAACAATCCACTTCAAAGAGAATACGATCATTGGCAGACAATGCACCAGTTGCACCACCAGCGACCGCACCAGCACCTCCACCAATTGCGGCTCCAATGAGCGCACCTGCAGGTGCCGCAAGTCCGCCAGTAAATATCCCTGCAAGAGTGCCTCCGATTAGTGCCCCTGCACCAGCCCCTGCACCAGCCCCAAGTGAAGCGTCGATAGCAAAAGCTTCAGTTTTATCATCGGAGAGAAAGACCCGTACGCTTACATTAGTATTTTTTTTCCAGAGAAATACGGCTGTTGATTCAGGGACATTTGGCCACTCGAATCTAGTCTGGTTAATGATGAGCTTTTGCTTTGGTGAAATCCACACGGGTTTTCCGTCACAGACAAGCACAACATAGACGTATGTACTTGATAAGGTGGCACCAATTTTTTTTACAGATTCCTCTTGAATTGCTTTGGGAACGCTGACGGATTGAAGACGAGTAGCATACAGACTTGATTCGGGGTTATTGGCAGCGCTTGCAATAGGAGTAACAATAAGTGCAACCAGAATTAAGACTAGCGTGAATTTTAGTTTGTTCATTTATTCATCCTTTCGATTTTTTCTCAACAATTAATATATTCACTCAATTTCCTTTTTTATTTTGGACTGGTCTGTCAAAACCCAACCCTCGATAATTTTAAAGTGGTAAATAGAGAAGCGCCGCACATTTGCGGTAATGTTAGTAATTACACCTAACATATTAAGAATGTCAACAGTAAATAACGCATTTATACGGTTTATTTACCCTTAGATTCCCTATAAATACGTCATTATGAAAAAAACAAAAGACCCTGACAGCATTCTTCTCGGCAGACGTATCCGCACCCTGAGAACCATCAAAGGACTGACTCAACAGAAGCTTGGTCAGTTGGCGGATGTTGATTACAAATTCATCAGCGAAATTGAACGCGGCAATATGAACACGTCTTTCAAGGTGATTGTCAAAATTGCGCATACGCTTGATATTGACCTCCCGGAAATTCTCCGCTTTGAGCAGGAAATATCGGACCCGAAGGAACTAGATAAGCGCATCAAGCTGATTCTGAAAGATCTATCCGCCGATAAACTGCAAAATGTTTTAACGCTTCTCCGTGTTCTTTTTCCGGTCCGTTGACCGTTCTCATCTGAATTCAGCTTCGTAGTCCTAATTTTCCTCTTTTTCTTCGTCTTCAGAGTTAGGAAGTTTCTTATACATGTCGTAATCGTATTTCGTAATGTACTTAGCCTTCAGGAGACTTTGAATCATATCTTCCCCAATGCATTCAGCGCCATCTTCGTAATGATAGAGGCTTGTATTTACGGTGAATTTATCAGCATGGATGCGTCCAGTGAGTGCGGACTCTCCGGAAGTCAGCGGAGTTTCAAAGCCACATTGCTTCTTCCCATTTTTGTATGTTCCCATGAATAACACTTTATGTGCGTTATTGTCCTCGCCATCTACAACTAACTCAACCCCAAGGCCATTTTCACAGTTTCCCGAAAAGCATCCGCTGTTACAATCAAGACAAAGAAGAAAGAGATTGACTCCGGATATTTGATATCTTCCCATCTTGTTTCTGGTGAGTGATCCGGAAATGTCATCCGTTACCGTTTTCATTATTTTATTGTTGTTTCTTCTGACGCAATTGTATTTAACTTTTGCCTCATATGGCAGTTCCTGTGAGACTCGGGTGGTATTATCATAAGGATTGTATTGACTTCTTTGCTGCATAATTCCAGTTTGGACATCGGACACGTTCAGTAAAACTATTTTTATTGCCATCAGGTCGCCGCCATCAGCGAATTCTTTTTTGATGGCTTCTATTACGTTCGCTTTGGTGAACGAATAGGATGTGCAGGAAAGAACAAAGGAAGCGACCATCGCGGCTAACGCTAAAATTAGACTTTTCTTCATTTTTGACATTCCTTTCTGCTGTTTATGGTTGGTTTTATGATTTCCGTGTGATTCCTCTTTAAGCTGCAAAAAACTTCACGGCACCCCAGACAATCAATCCCACCGGGGAAACCGCAATGATCCCCACAAAGATCACAAGCCATTTCATAAATCCCAGTACCGCCGCCAATATGTCGCTGGTATCTTCAAACCACTTTTGCAGCAAATTCAGCGTTGCAATAGCCGTGATCATTAAATCGTCAAAATATCCGACCACGGGTATGTCCGGAATAATGTCAATCGGTGACAGGTCATAGAATATGGCCAACACAAGGAAAACAACCGGCATGACCAGGGATCGTTCTGGACCCTGACTGATAACCTCAACCTCTGACGACTCATTTACGTGTGACATGTGCAATCCCTCTCTTTCTGAAATAAAAAAACCTCCCTGACACGGTGTTATCCGCTCAAGGAGGTTCGTAAAATAAAAGAGGCCTCCATGAGCAAATACTGATTACTCTGGAGACCAACTTTTTCAGATCCCTAGGGCCTGTTTATGTCTATC
>JAKPTX010000241.1 GCA_029570835.1 Bacteroidota bacterium | reverse complement strand
TTTACGTAAAGTGTGGGTTGAGGCATTTTGAGTTTTTACCCCATATGTTTTCAGGGTGCTTTTTAAAAGCCTGTTTGCATACTGGATAGTAAATTTCTGACCCTTTCTGTTTGCAAAAAGGTAGTTATCAATTTTAAACCGGCCTGACAATGCCATTTGGTTTGAAGCATACTTCAGAATTTCTTTCAGAGATTCATTGATCGTAATGGTTCTGACTTTGCCGGTCTTGCTTTCTGTGACGGTAATTTCATCCTTACCGAGAATATCAATCCAACGGATATTTAAAAGGTCTTTTGCCCTGAGGCCAAGATATGCCCCAGTGCCAATAAGGAGATACGGTATGTTTCTGTTGTCCTTTTTTAATCGGACCAACAATCCGAGCATAGAATTCCATTCTATACCTGAACAAACTGTTTTTGATTTTGCGAGACTCATTTATATTATATATGCCTCATTTACAGGCAAATATAATATTTTTCTTGATATATTTTTAACACTTTCGCCCTTGATTGGCAATATAATTAAATACCTAACTGCTTTATGGATTAACCTTAAGTTGAATTAACTTACTTTTTGTAAAAAGGGATTATATCAACTTGAGCAAATGGCTCATAATGATTATTCCTGATTAAAGCCCTCATATTTTTCTGAATTGGGAGCATTCTCATTACACTTTCTTTCAACAATCTATCTGTTACACCAAAATTCTCAGCCATAAATTTTGCCGTTTCTCCTTCTAGTTGTAAAGCAATCTTTGTCCCCATATTCTCGAAAACGACTGTATCAAAATCTTTTACACTTTGAGAAGCTAAAATGAAACCAACCCCATATTTTCTTGCTTCTCGTATTAATTCTGTTAATGTCTGGTCATATGATAGTTTGTGGGCTTCATCAATAATAACATATAGTTTAATATCTCTACTCGGCCCTTCTGAAAGCATTCTGTTATAAACGGATTGGAGGACAAACCGTGCCACAGATTTCATTAATTCTGGAGTAGGAAGGTTTGATAAGTTTATGATTGAATTTTGATTTAAGATTTCAGATATGGAAAAGCCTGCCGCTTCTGATGTGAAAATGTTATTTTCGAACAAAGGTTCGATACGATATTTAAGATTTTTGACATTTCTTCCTTCATTCTGTTCCATAAATTCAAGAATAGTCCAAATATCTTGAAATAGAGGCGGATCATTATTCCAAGTATTCTTATCGGTAACAGAAAATCCCTTTTCTTGGTATGCTCTTTTGATTGCATCTTTGAGCAGTGGATGTTGAATATCACCTAATCCAAATATCTGTTTTAAGATCCCAGATACTTGGTATACATTATTCATGTAACTAACCTTTTCTCTAGTGGTGCTATTGGTTGATAACTCTAAAGGATTAATATTCATACCACATGATGGATCAAATTCGTTTGAACCAGTTGCCTCATAGAAAGTAGTTCCATCATTTTTTGTCAGTGTTTCTGAAGTATATTCTCCTTGAAAATCTAAAATTAGAAATGGAATATTCTGCAAATTAAGCTCATATAAAAATCCACTTGTCGTTTGAGATTTCCCTGCACCGGTTGTGCCAACAATTAAAACATGTTGATTTGCTAGTTTCTTGGGTTTCTGAGTTTTGGGGTTAAAAATAACATCGTGTGAATTATCCACATTTTTACCAAGAATTATTGATGGTACTTCTTCTGAAGTTATTACAGGAATTTCATTCTTTTTTTCTGGACCGGCCATTTCTTTTACAGGGATTTCAATTTCAGGAGTGGGCTGTTCGTTTGTTTCGTCAACTTTTATGTCTGGTTCATTTATTGTTGGTTTTTTATGTGAGAGGTCATCGGTTTTCGACTCCATTTCCTCTTCAATTTCTGTTTCTCGAATCTCCAATAGTTCCTTAATTAAATCTTTCCCAAGTTCATAAATCTTATTACCATTGTAAATGTCTATTGGTTTAGTAATACCACCCCAATGAATAATATAACCAGTTTTCTCAAATTCAATTTCAAAATCTCCCCTGTTAATTTTCTCAACTAACTTATACAGATCTGAATTACAGGTACAAAAACCATTTCGTATGGATCTTTCAAGATAAAAACCAATTAAAGTTGATAATGATTTATTCGCTATTTGAATGTCAATTTTTATGTTTTCATCATCCGAAATGAATTTAGTTCTAAAAGCCCTTTCAGAGTTTTCGTTTTTCTTACAAATTTCTTCTTTCAGCGTCAGGCTCTCAGTAATACTGCCCTCACCAGAACGGAACTTTACCTCTATCAAATTAAGTATTAGTTTCCCATTTTTAGTATAAACCAATATCAAATCACTCCTTTTGACGGTGACTTCTTCTTCAAGATTTCTTTTCTTGTTCTGTGAGAAGATATCTATATGAGTGTCAACAGGAATAAGTACTGCATTTTGAAGTAGCCCTTCTTTTTCAAGGGCCAAACGAGTAATGGCAAGACCAATTATCTCCCTTGCATTATTAGGATTATTAATCAATTTTAGAGCTAATTTCCCTGATATAGAACGTATAATATCTAATATTTTTACTGCTCTAAAAGAAGATGTAGGAATATTGATTTTTTGAAGCCCATCCTGAATGAGTTTTTCAATTTCATTTAGCCATCCTGTAGATACAATTAGTCTGTGACCTATACCATCCATAAATTCCGGAGTATAGTCTATCAGATAACTTTTCAGGTTGGGATTAGCATCTTCGGGATTATCAAAATACTCAATACCAAAATTTCGATCAATCGTGAATACCCAGTCAGACTGTTCATGTATTCTTGATAAAATGTAACGATCCTGCTGATTTAACTCCAGCTGGATTGTTGGAACATGATCCGACGATCTACCCCAAGTATTAAAGGAACAGCATAAGCCAAGAAAGTTTTTGCCAATCTGATAAATCAATACTGAAACTCCTTCGCCATCAGTAACCTCTGAAATTTCACACGGAACAACTTTCCTTGACCATGTAACTGCCTGATCCAATACATTAAACTCTGAACGGTATTCAGATAATAAACCATGTAAAAAATAACTGCCAGGGACATTGCCAGCAGGTCTGGAAATGGTTGAGGTTACAAATTGATCAATGATTACGGTTACATTAGCTTCACGGAAATCTACTTCAGTCCATTTATCAGGTTTTACTTTAACTTTTGAAAAGAAGAGTTTGGGGAATAATGGATTGTGGCTTGGCTCCAACAATTCTTCATCAATTTCAGGTCTGGTTTCCGTTGAACTACTATCATTCATCAAGTTGTCAAATGCATTACCCATTAGTTCATAACCCAATGAGCCATAGAAAGCAATATCATATCTAAGGGTTTTGAAATCAGGAAGTTTTTGCAGCTCTCTAATTGTGTTTAAGAAAAGTAATCCATCTCCCGGATTAATAACATTAAGTTTAAGTGTTTTAATGTATGGATGATGTTTTAAATATCGCCACAATCTGTCTGCGATCTGTGAAGGGGTTACTGATGATATGTTACCTAAATCATCTTTATAGCCAAGTGCTTTGGATAAGATGGCAATAACTTTTCTGATATCAGTAGTGGTACTCCTCGGAAAGATGCTCCAATACAGATCCAAAACATCTGTATTGACAAAAAAGCTATCTTTCTCAAAGGAAATTGCGTTTGGTAAATTGAGTGGCAATATCTTTTCAATTCCGTCAATATCTATGGCTTGTCGAACTTCATCATCGGACATGCCTACCATCTGATCGCTCCAATTAAACAGAAGTAATTGATACTGCAGTAACCATAGAAGTTTCATGGGATGTGTGGGTGCCAGGAGCAGTAGTTCTTCAGGGTCTTCACTTGAACCCAGTTTTATGTAGATAGTGTCCAGACGATTGATTAAGCGTGTGTTAGAAAGAAGATTATTTACTTCTGCGTCATGGGCTTTTGAAATAGCGTCTGTGATTTTTGATAATAAGGTTGAAAAGGCTGATGCATAGGATATAATTAATTCCTTAAACTGGCGCAGGTCCAAAATTTCAATAACAGCTGATGCATCATATGAAGTTATGGCATGAAAAAGTTCTCTTCTAGTTTCAAGAAACGCATTGAATTCACTTTTAAATACTGTTAACTGAATTTTCCCAGGTTTGAAATCATCAGTTTCTAAAAATCCCCGGTTTAAGATATTCACATCCCAAACACCGCAACTAAATGGATCCTGTAAAGTCTTTAATTCTAAATCATAGAGAAGATTGTTTAATGCAATCTGATATGTTTCACGCGGTCTGGTCTTAATACGATAAAGAAGTTTTCTGCCTGATTCCCAGCCTTGACTATCAATTTCAACTTCCGTGCGGAATCTATATGATGCTTTAAATGAGGCTTCTGCGGTATTTCTAATTTTATTATATCGTTTTGTCTCTCCACCAATGGTATCACTTTCCTCGCCTCTTAGATAGAATGGTTCACTGATATCATGTATTGGCTCAGTTTTTCCATCTGCCATAGTTCGAAACATGATGGATTTATTTTCATCCAATGCCACAATACGAATATGCACCAGCCATTCTTCTCCCGGTTCCAGATCAACATCTTTAAATGGGAAATTAGCCTGTTCACTGGATCCCTTGGCAGTTTTCCTATGGAGTTCGCTACTGCTGTCTGTTTCTTCGTCTCTCTCCAGAATTACGATAAATTGTGAAACCTTGGGTGTCTTACGTGGATTAGTCTTCCATTTAACTCTCATTTTCGAGTTATTAGTCGTCACCAGATTATCACCATCCAAGAACAAGCCTGTATGCAGAAGTGGCTTGCCATCCTTATCCCGGTATGACTCTAAATAGAGTTCAATATCTTCACCAGCCAGATCTTTGAACTTCCACTTATCAAAACTTATCTTGCTACGCCAGTCTTCATCAATTAAAATGGTCTCTGTCCATTCAGTGACTTTTACCTGATTCCTATTTCTGAAAAATTCAAGGAGATGTGTCTTAATGTTATTGAAGTTGGGATCAAGACCCTTATTTACCATTGAATCGATCGCTATAAAGAGGGTTTTATCAGAGTCAACCAGATTATCAACGCAATCACTGTTTCTTTGAATTCTTTGGTGAACATCATCCTCTTTTAGTTTGAGATCAGGAATAAGATTGAGATAATATAAGTAAGCGCCAGCAGTTTCCCATGTACATCCATCTTTTTTTAAAGCGAGAAGATATTTTAACTGATTTTCAATGCGTTGTTTCTTTATAGGATTTGTATTAAAAACAGATTCTATAATATTCTGTTCATCCACTGTGAATGAAAGTATAATTGATTTTTTATGCTCATTTAATACTCCCGCAAGATCATAAGCTTCAAAAGTATGGATATCATAACTGTCTTCTGCTGCCCCCCTGAATCCCTGAGGAATAAAAATTACTAACACTCCGAAGTTAAATCTGTTGCGCAACTCAATCAGTCTTCCGCTTTCTATTTCATATTTGTTTGATGCAACCGATGATAGTACATAAGCTTCAATTTCTTTGGATTTTAGTTCAGTATCTGAATTTATCTTTTCACATGCAAATCTCATCACCGAAGCCGGGAGGTAATCAACCCGCATACAATGATTCCGCTGCTTCTCCAATAACTTTACTTTTAAATCATTAAAAACTGCCTGTGCAATTTCTTCAAAAAATATTTCCTGGGTAATAGTTATCATGATTCTGTTTCTATTTTCCGGTTAAAGCTTCATTTAATATTTTCTGGGCTTCATCCTCGAGTTGAATGGCTTCTGCCCTATAATCATTAGCCATTCGAACAAGATCTCCAATTTCCCTTTGCAGAATTAAATCAGATAGAGGTATTATTGTTTGGCTTATTTGATCTTCAGTAATTTCATCTATCACAGCTCCATGTTTATAACGTAGGAGCTGATGGTATCCATAATCGGAAGATAGAAATGCATACAAATAACCTCCATCAATTATATTTTCATTTGGCAAGACTCTTATTAAATGTTCAGATGCAGCAAAATCTTCATAATTATTATAAACAAAAACAGTCCTCCCTAATGTTCCTGATCGTGATATTAATATCCAGTTTCTTTTTACAAGCATATCGTTTAGATTACTTGTTTCGGTATTTGAAATATATTTAAAATCAGGACGAATTTGGATTATGTTCTTTCCTGATAAAAATGGAGTTCCATTTTCCTTATCTACATAATTTCTTATTGAACGACCTCCCCTGAAAGAACAATCAGCAATACTATGCATTGGCTGGTTTTGTTTTGCAAACTTCACAATATTATCCACTGCCCTTTTCGCAGTTGGATTGTAAAAATGTGCATCTAGCCTATAATCAGTTGTAAACTCATTAGAGCTTACAAACCTTATCTCAACATTCATATTGGGATCTAGAGTCTCTATCTCAGTTTCATCAAGAGGAGGTAGGTTATTGTATTGGAGAGCAAGGGAACGAGCTTTTCTAATTAAGTCATTAGCCAATTCTCTTTTTCTTTTAATTAATTGAAAATGTTTTAGGAAAAGGTCAATTTTTATATTGTCAAAAACTGGTATTGGTATTCTAAGCAGATCGTCTTCATAAATATGATCTATTACTGCTCCAGATTTTTTTCCTGTAATTAGTCCATTTCCATAATCACTTATAAAATAAAAATACAACAACCCAATTAGGTTTGAATCATAAGGGGAGACTCTTAAGGCATCTTCAGTTATTGCAAGGTTTACTAAATCATCATTAACATAAATCGTATTTCCGATAGTACCTGAACGACTAACCAACAAAGTATTATCAGTTACCCTGTAAATATCGAGATTTTGCGTAAGTTCAGTTGACAAATATTTCTCTGGTATAGGTTCAATAATCATCATGTCAGATGTAGTTAAGAAACCCATACCGTATTTGGTATTATCAACTAAAATACGTTTGAAAATTCCTGGAAATATTACTGATGCAAAATCTGATAGTGGCTTAAACTTTATATCTTCGGAAATAGTAATCTCAAGATTTTCTTGATAATATTCAGCATTTAGTCTGTATTCATCATTCAGTAAATTGGTTGAATTTACCTGAAAAGAAACCAAGGAGAAATATTCGGAGACTGATTTAGCCATATTATTTCTTGGTTTTTAAAAAGCTTTCAGCAACAATTGGTAACTCATCATCCACAATTCTCCCAGTAGTTTCTACAACAGGCAAAAAGTCTAAGACGGTTGAATCAGCAAATGGCTTATATAGAGATCTGTCCACAATTTCTCTGCCTTTTTCATCTTTTTTGTAGACAATGTTTCCTCTACGATCCTTCCCAACCTTTTTAACATTTGCCATGAAAATTTCATAAGGAGCCATCTGTCCGCTCATACTTTCCATCAATTTTTCCTGATCATTCTTTCTTCGTAGAATCAATACGCTTGTCTGGGTCCCAGTGCGTGGGAGGAATGTTTCAACAGGTAAGTCAACACTGGCAAGTATTTGGCAGTTTTGCATGATCCAGTATCGTATAGAAGCATATCCCGGATTACTAAGAATACTGTCCGGAAGTACAATTCCGCATTTACCAGTTCCGGGTTTTAAAAGTCTAATACAACGCTCAACAAATAACACTTCCGGCTCCATTGCATTGCGGAGGTTAGCTTCCATTTGCCAACGGCCATCTTCAGTTTTACTCCAACCATGTGCCAAATCGTATTGTTCAAGAACCTCGCTGCTGTCAATTTTAATCTTTGCCCCAAATGGAGGATTGGCCATCACGAAATCCATTGAACCAAGTTGAATTTTTTCCTGCACTTCTTTGGGCCATTGTGTGGGTTCCTTAAGGGAATTAACAGAGAATATACCTCCTCGTCCATCATTATTCATAATCATATTCATTTGGGCAGCTTTCACCAGATTGCTGTTAAAATCGATACCGAAAATGTTTGTTCCAGCATCATGAATATCATCGAACAGTTTTTTTTCTTCAGTTTCGGTTGGTTTATTGGAGTCTTTCCAATTCTTTTTATGTTTTTGTCTTAATTTTTCACTGATATAATTAAAGGCAATTACTAAAAATCCACCTGTACCGCAAGCAGGGTCGCAAATTCGATCGCCAGGATTGGGGTTAAGCATCTTGACCGTCATTTTAACCACGTTACGAGGGGTAAAAAATTCTCCTTTGGTTCCTTCTAAAGTAGGACCAACAATTGTCTCATACGCTACACCTTTGACATCAACAGAAGAGTGAATGAAATCATATTTTTCAAGTTGTGCGACTATATAAGAAACAGTTTCATCATTAAATAGAATCCCTTCTGCCTGTGAATCAAATAGACCCTTAAATTCAGGACGATTTTTAACTTCTTTAAACAATGTTTCAACCCGGTCTTTAACTTCTTTTCTGCCATCAGGATCATTTCTCTCTTCAGGACTTCTTATTGCAAATCTTGGTCTGCCACCATAAGTTTCATCTTCAATTTTTGCAAACAACAATTTCAAAAACTCCCAAAAGATTTGTTCTTTACTTCCTCCTTGATTAGCATGAATATAGTCGTGACAACGCTTAAAGGCATATAAGAGGTTATTGCCAGTGGCTACACGAAGCCTACGCCTGTCAGTTGTATAAACTGATGATGCATCCTCCCCTTTGCGGGGAAAATCATTAGAAGGAAAAACATCCGTTTCAAATTTTGATTTCTTCTTTTGGAAAAATAGAGTTTCAATGCCATTTGTCCAACAACCAAATTCAGCAGAAGAAATATCCACCATCCATTGTTCTAATTCTGTTGTCCCACCAGATTTATCTGTTGGATTTGATTTCGGATTCGCAATTAATATTAAGACATAAGGATCTTCCGTACTTTCTTTGACAACTACTAAGGGCGCTTTCTTAACTTTTTGTTTGTCACCTTCCCAAACTTTTATTTTAAAATCAACTCTTATTTCAGAAACAGTGTAATTATATTCTTCAACTAATGTGCGTTCGAAATTCTGACGTACCTGTTCTACTTCAGATTCCTTTACCCAGTTCCCGGTTATGTAATCAACAATTTTCCCATCAGGAATTTCCTGCTGAGTCGAATAGTCATAGCCAGGATCTTCAGTATTAGGTTTATTATTACTCATAGGATTTTCAAATTATCTTGCTATTTCCGGTTCAACTTTAAAACGAGGTTTAATAACTTGTGAATTTGAAGCATCAGAAAGGTCCGTATAGAATCCTAATTGTCTAAGCCTGTCTTTCAATGCCACGAAGTTGTTGTTCAATGATTTTGCGGTCTCATGACTGTCAGATCCTTCAGGTAATTCATTAATGTAAATACCGTACCTGTTCTTTAACCACTCGACAAAATCAACTATTGTGATAGGTTGTGTTTTAAAACCCCTGGGGTCAGCACTAACAACTGCTAATTGAACTAGGACTTCTAAAAGAAGATTCCCCACTACATATTTTCTTTGTTTGCCTCTGCCTCCCTGCATAAACCCATCTTCACGGTTCATATTTGTCAACCCTGCCATTAATTTTTTATGTCTGGCAACAAGATTCTTCCAATTTGATTTGTCGTTGCAAAGGATTTCAACATATTTATCTATTGCAGGAATATCCATCTTCATGATTTCCTGAACGTCAGGGTTTTCTTTTAAATCTTCATCATTAATAATGTCAGCTAATTTATATCCGAAAAAACCTTCAAGATGTGGGCTTGACAAGTATCCTCCAAGCTGTTCTAAGGTAGGATTATTGTTACCTTGTATTTTTGCAAATTCACTTAATTTTGCCAGTTTATAATGTGACCTGAAATAGCTATACATTTCATTATAATGAGCATCCAAGGATTTCTTTGAGAGAATATCACATAACTTATCTTGCCCAAGAGTTAAATCAACAAAAATCCGAGGCTGAAAATCACATTTGCATAATTTTGAAAAATCAGACTCACTTTGAATGGTTTTGCAATTAGTGCATCTCAATTTTTGCTTTTCTACAAGTGAATTGATCTGGCTAAAAGTCTTTAATGCAAAAAGGGCAGTATGAAAATTGAATAATATCGTCAGATAACTAAACAGTTCTCTTCTGGGAACTGATTCTTTGTAAACCAAAATTTTCAAGGTATCAAACAGAAATTGCTTCTGATGTGCTTCACATATGAATTTATACTCAGGTACCAGTCTTACATTTACTGCAGGTCTATCAACACTAAAATTGTCTAGCAGTCTTAGCAAAAACTGGGTTTCAATATCCAGGTCATTGAACTTTTCTTCATCCACTAATAGATTGTATTCACCATGCCTTTTTGTTCCCTCCAGCAGATATGCCATTAAAAAGTCACTGTCGCTGGCAATAGCAGTTCCTTTAAACACATTATATAGGAAAATACTTACATCTCTGTCCTGGCTTCTTATCCTTGGATCCAAGAGTTTTATCGTGCTTAAGTGTAGAGGTTTTAAATTTGAAATTCTAGCCTGACCCACTCTTCCCCGACCCTCAATAACGGTTGTTGCAAAATCAGAAATGATCCAGTTTTGCATCAACCTTTCTCGTATTGAATCATCAACTCCTTCAAAATTTGCCTTATCTTCCTTAATAATTTCAACAAGGCTGGATGGGTAAAGTGTATCTTTATTGGTAGAGGTAATGACTTTGCCCTTAGTATGAAGCAGCACCAAAAGCCTTACAACAGCTTGTTCAAAGTTTATATTATTTGCATCGAAAGGCATCGCAGGGAAAAACCTGAATGATTTTTGTTTTCTATCAAGGGCCATGGTTTGATTTAAATTTTGGTTAATACAAGCTTGCCTACAACTGATTTTTCAAAAGAAAATAGGTTAGTATCATCTTCAGTAAGAAATACCTTCATAGATCGTTTTGCCAATATTCTTCGTTTAAACATTTCTAGATTTAAAAAGAATGTCTGAATTTCTATAGATGTTGGCACATAACCTTCTTTAATGCGCATCAAAATCTCAAACAAATCAATGTTTATCTCAAGAGAGGCGGATTTATCCACATGCCTGAAGACAATATGATCCGGGAAAAACTCTATGTGTCGAGTCTGGTTACCTACTTCAGGTTGAACTACTTCAAAGTCGGCAGCCTTAAAACCGTAAAATGCTTTTGTTTGTATCTTCTTTGAACTGTTACTACTTATACATACATTCTCTCTGCCAATAATTTCATTATAAATCTTTTCGGACTTACTTATTGCAAGAACTATGTCATTTCTTAGTTCGTACGAGTCATCCTGACCGGTTTTAAGAAATTCAACAAATCTTTTAAAGTATTTATAGGGTAAAAAGGAGTAATGATTGACATCATATTGTTCTTGTAAAAAAGAGTCGTTGCCTTCAAAAAAGACTTTACGTTTGATTGAATTGAGGTACATCTCAGCATTGTCCCTTCTAACCAGATCTTCATCGCTGGTTCCTTGGGGTTTCCCATTGAAATACTCCTCAAGATAATCCAAGTCAAGTTTCGATGTAAAATTGTTTTTATGAAATATCTGATTTACAGATTCTGATTTAGGATTAAGGAAATATAAATGGTTTTCTGTCTTTGGCAAGGGCATATCAGCCACATCAATCTTTGCAGCAATTCTGACTATCCTGTCTTCTTCTACCGCATTAAAAATGTTATTATAATAGAGCCTTTCTAGAAGATTCTTTCCGTTATCTATATCCTTTTGTAACTGTTTACAAGTGTATTTATTGAACAAGACGAATGATATCAGTGATCTGATATCTCGCATTGTAATATGTTTTTCTTTTTTGAGATAAAGGGCAAGAATAATTTCCTTAAACCTTTTTCTGACAACTGGCCCTAAGTCATTATCATTAAATGTATCAATATTCCTTTTTACATAACACTTTTCTGCATATTCACAGTTCCCTGGCTCACATGGGTGCCAAAATCCTTTTAAATTGTTTTTATCTAATATTATATCAAGAAGTTTGTCAAGAATAGATCCTTCATCATCAATTTCAACAATGGACCGATTGTTGAGATTAATAAAGGCAAGAATTTCAGGTAGTTTATAATTATTAAATTCCAAGTAATGATGTACCATTTTCCCCAACCAGACATATTCTCTTTTTTTCAAAATAAAGTCCCGGAGTTTCCCTTCATTAATAGCAATTATTTTAACAAAATTTCCGTTGGGCTCTTTGGTGCCTTCGAAAGGTCTGAAAAATGTTTTTAAAAGTTCATCATTCTTCTTCCCGTCGTAATCCTGACTTCCATCATAAAGTGTTTCAAAATCAAATCCGGAGTATTCAAATTTGCTTCCATTATCTGTTTCCAAGCTGAATTTTGCACCATCTAGTTTTGCTTCTCCTTCAATTAACTGGATAAAAGCTGTTTTACCATCTCCGGCATTACCTGTCAAAACGACAAGTTTCTTTTTACCTTGTAAAACATCTTGCTTTAAAGCAGTATCAAGTCTTGTGGGAATATAAGTCTTTTCATCTAATCCTCTCGTTAAGCCGGTGCTTAATAAACTTTGGGAATAAATCTTAAGAAAGTCGTCAAGGTTCGGATTATGATTTTGCATGCGGAAAATATTTGAGTGAGATACAAATGTACAGAATTAAAAAAGGATGATTAGTTTTAAATAGTATTCATAATCAAATCTCCATGTTTATCATAATTATAGCGATTTAACCATTTGTCTGATGGGTTTAACTTATTGTCTTTTATAGTAGCAAATCCCCATCTAATTGCAACAAAAGGGACATATTTCCCATAGTTTTCTGGCTTAATGCTTGAGATAGCCTTAATATCCTTACCTATCAAAAGGGAAAACTGTTCCCGTCTTTTGGAGGTAAGGGGGAATTCCTGTTTTATCCACTCAACTCGGGTAATAGGATTATTTATCTTATCAATTATTCCACTGGCATTAAAGGGTTTATTCATGATCTGAATGAGGCTTCTGCATTAATACGAAATAATATGTAGTCTATTTCCTGTGGTTTAAGATTAAATGGTTCCCGGAGTCCTCTGTTTACGGTTTCATTGAACTTAATATAATTGTCAGCATTCCGTTTTGAGGATATTTTTTCACCAGTAAAAATCGAAATCCCCTTATTTAAAAAGGGAAGCCAAACATTAAATCTTGATGAATCCTTAAGATACAGGATCATTGTCGGTAATCCCATTCCGGCACCTGGGACCTGATTTTCATTCCAGAATCTTGTTAAACTAGAATAATCGTCTGTTTGTTCCCAAAGTCTTTTAATCCACTCATTGGTTGATTCCAAAGAATCTGCCATTAACTTTCTATTCTGACCTATAAAAGATAGCTGGAATCGGGTGATAGTTTCTATATCCCTGAGTTTAATCGAATATTGATTTGGTGGCACAAGTTCAGTATTACAGAGATTAAGAAAATGATCCAGATCAGATTCACTTAAATATCCAGCTTTGTTATTAAGAAGTATTCTGGCTTTGTTTTCGGCAGATACTCTGGCAAACAGGAACTCCGGTTTTGTAGAAACATCATGCCGGATTTTATTAATAAACTTGATTCGTCTTTCATTAATTGGGTCCATTGCCTCCTGTAATTCATTTAAAATCTCTAAGATAGTGAATTCGTGGCTTGTCAACAAAATTGAGACATATGTGAATGTTTTTTATAAATTTAAAGTTGTAAGAATAATACAAACCAGAAAAAGCAAATCGAACTAACAAGATCAATATAAAAACCAATGGATGAGATTATTCTAAAATTAAAGACTCCCGAGGAATGTATACGATTTGCAGATAAGTATACTGAACTTGTGCAGCAGGCTCGTCGCAGAGCAATTGAACTCCGGGCTCTTTCTCATAATAATGAGAGTGAAGTAGAAACTGAGTTGCTAAAAGCTCTTTATGCATATGAGGAAGTTTTAACAAAAAAGAACCAGCGCAGAACTCGTGCTTCAAGAACATGGCAAATGATTAACCGCCATGGTATAATCGGAGCAGCAGAGAGAGCAGTGAATAGGAAAATTGAGGCAACAGGCTATAAAGTTTTAGTAGAAATTGGAATGCAAGATTTGACCTTTGAATCTGTCATTGTTCATTTTCCTGAGGCATTTAATCATGAAGTTGTAACCCGGGCCAAAATGAGATTGGAAGAATTGAGGAAGATATAATAATGTTTTCAGGCTTGATGGTTTTTCATCATCATTGTGTAATGCTCTTGATGTCCACAGTAAACGAAGATATTTTTAAATACTTGGTGATATTTTTCAATTGTGGTCTCCTGATGTTCCACATACAAATCATCTGGAATTCCATGCGAACCATCATTTATCCAACATATCAATGAACGACAAATTTCTTGGTCAGGAAAGGTGGGAAATTTTTTGATCAAATCATCATCAACATATTTACCCAAAATTTTAAAATAATTTTCAATAATCCTTCTCATTATGTTTTGAATGGTGATACCGGAGTTTTCTTTATTTTTTAACTCTTGCCAAAGTAATTCATATGATGTGTGAATTGGATTCTTTACCCCGAACGGCTGAATCACAGAAATTTTATTCTTCCTACTCAGAATCCAGAAAAATGTATCACCGTTTTCTGATGTTCTCCCGTCGATGAAAGAAACTTCTTTATGGAAATATACATTGTGAGTCAAAAGAATAAGTTGCTTTATGTTGCCTTCATCTTTTTTGATGCCTTTAATAATTTCTTTTAGTAAAGTACTCACCACGAAAAGAACATTACTATCTAAACTTGAAATTGGATCATCAACAATTAAAATTCTTTCCTCTGAAATGGTTTCCTGTTTCGTGCTACCTTTGGCTAATTGCATAAAATAAAGAAAAGTTATAAAAGTAATTTCGCCTTCACTCAAAGTTGCTTCTGCTATGGTACCATCTTCTCGTTGAATTTGGTATTGGTTCCTTTCTATTTTTGAAGGAACAATTTCAAAATTCAAAAACCCATATGATTTGAGTATCTTATTTATTTCATCTACTGAGGGTTGCACACTAGTCACATTCTTGTTTGCTTCCTGAATTTTTTTGTTAAGAGCAGTCCAAATATTTTGTAAATCTTTGTGTTGAATTATCAATGCATCAATTCCCCGTTGAAGGCCATTTCTCTTTTTTATGAATTTTTGAATTTTGGTTTTGTTTTCCTCTGCTAGAAATTTCCAAATAGCTTTAATTAAATCTGTTCTCTCAGAAGTATAATTAGTGACCATTAAATTGTGGGCAACAATGGCTACATTTGCTTCTGCAATTAACTTATTTATATTTCCCAACTGTTCTTTAACTGAAATTAAATCAAAGCTTCTGCTTGGTTCTTTGATTTTATTGTTAAGTATTTCTCTATTGGAAATGAATTGACTTGACAATGTTTTTAGATGAGCTGAAAAGGATTCAATATTTATTTTCGTGTCTTTGTTTGCTTTTTCTGAATTCTCAATTCCTTGTAAAATGTTTGTAAGATTTTGGGCAAGTCGATTATATTCTTCACTGTTATTCTTAACTAGTGTGGTATCCGCGGTAAATGTTTCATCAAAATAATCTTCCAATTGCTTCCTGAAATCTTTTGTAATTGTAGGCTTTTGGCAGAACGGACAAGTCTCATCTTCTTGCAGATAATTTCTCCCTTCATTTACCCAATCGTTTAAATTTAGTTTATGTATCAATTTTGCAATATCAACATCTGCCTTTCCTAAAATCTTCTTCTGCCAGATATTGTTGGTTTCAATTTCGAGTATTCGTGTGAAGTCAATTACTGGAATTGATAAAATTGTCTGTGGTGATTTTCCAAAAATCGTTTCCGCTTTTTTCTTTAATTCGATATAAGTTTTTGAGTCAGCATTATTGTTTTGAGACTCTTCAAGAATTCGATCCTTAAATATCTCTTTTTGCATTACTCCTCTGAAAGCTTCTTTGAAATCGGATTCATACTTTTTATAAATTTCAATCCAGGTATTATCCCTATAATCGTTTTCAAATTGTTCTTTCAACTTGGTAACTTTTTCTAAACTTTCTTTCTTTTTAACACCCTTCGCTTTTATTTCGGCTAACTCATATTGCATTTTCTCGATGGCTTCAATTTCTTCTTTTGTAGCCTGCCCTAGCGTGAAAACTCCTTCAATATTTCCCTTACCGAAATTTGATACTCTAAAATCTTTATTATAAACCAATGCTTTTATAGGTATCCCTCCTCTCCATATAAGGGAGCAATTGTCAAATCTTGGATCGGTTGGTTTGTCAATTAATTTTGTTATGGTGGTTTTCCCACTTCCGTTTGCCCCATAAATAAAGTTTACCTTCTTTAAATCTGTGATTTGAATTCCGTTCTCATCAAAGGTTGCAATTTTCTTAATGGTTATTGATTCAAGCATTTTGTATCTTTTTGATGTTAAGAATTGCTCACAATTTGTCTTTATGAGTTATAAAGGTAAAGATTATGTGTCAAAACAATTAATTATAGCATCTTAAGTGTTACTTTGATTTTGTCACCTCAAAAGACATAGAAAACTTATTTGAACAAGGTTTTAGTTTCACTTATGCAAATAGTGAAACTAATGATTGAATTATATAATGTTGAATATCATTATTTTATGTCAACCATGACTCAGGTCTTAAGGAATTCTGGTTCACTAACATCTTAAGCAGAACAAAAAAGAAACTATTATTCAGAAATGATCACCTGCATTTATTTTTGAATAATATAATAAGTTATCCACCCATGTTATCGGAGTTTTCGGTGAGATACTCATTTATTGATAGTGAGGCGGAAGTTGAATTGTTGTTTCAGGTCCACGAAATACGGCTGCCATATGCATAACTGTATGAGTAAGGACTGCTGACAGTGGATTCCCGCTTATAATGAATGTCAATGTAATTATTGTATTACCCAGCAGAACCAAAATAACACTCTTGTTCCTGAACTCAGGATACCCGAGATGATAGAAGAGAGTGACAATCAGACTTGCCATAAGAGCCAAAAATCCAATCAAAATCTGACCTGGAATATTTCCTGAAAGGTTACTATCGGAGAAGATGTTTAAGACTGCAACCACAGGCAACACATTTAAAAACAATCCGTCAATAATTCCATAGGCAAGTCCGAACCAAACCAGATCGAGATATAACGACATACCTTTCTCAGTCCGGGAATATGGCTGCGATAGAACATTTTTAATAAGAAATGCTCCTGCTATAATGCTGGCAGCTAGACCCCAATCCCAATTATGGAACCAGAATTCATTACTTACTATCGGATTGTTATTAAGGAACAGGAAAAGAACCAGTCCTGATGCAGCAATATAAGGTATTAAAAATATCCGGCGTGATAGCTTCAACCAGCCTGAAAATATTGCACTCATGCCAAAACCAATCACACTGGCTCCAATTAACCATAGTATGGATATCTGCACTAAATTCATATTCAGTTCTTTTAAAATAAATCTTGAAATTAGAAAAACTTAACCTGTTTTTTATTGTTATAATGAAATATTTCTCTCCTTAAACAATATCTTTGTCCCTGTGAAAAAGGTATTAGTTGTCATAACATTCTTATTTTCAATGGTAATCACCATTGCTCATGATGCTATTCACCACCATCACGATACACCTGAAAATATAGAATTTATTTCCGGGTCACATCCCGATGATCAGAGACATAACGATAATGATGATAATCATAATCATTTCCCACCCCATCAGCATTTAATATCTGAAAGTGATCTGTTAGCCGGGCGAAATACTATCTCATACGGCAAAGTTATTAACGTTTATGGTCTGGATCTGGCTTCATTGCCACCTCCATATTCTTATAATGACTCCTTTACATATTTTACAGGTTTTGTCCGTGTAACAAGGAAACCTCTGGGTTCCTTCCCTTTTATTATCCCCATCAATTCGACAAGGGGATCACCGACTATTTCCTGAAATCCGGAATACATTCCGTTTGAACCATTGGTTGATTTCATTTCCTTAAGCTCTTAAGGATTAATTTATTTATTTAAACATATGAAGAAGAATTTGTTATTACTTTTTATGATGGCATGCCTTATGTCCTGCCAGCAGAAACAGAAGGAATTTAATCCTGCTGGATCTGATTATTCCGCCCTTGAGCCACTTTCAATCACTGTCTTTACAGAGAAGGTTGAATTATTTGCTGAGTTCAGACCTTTCATCACTGGTCAGGAAACAGCATTTGCCGCACACCTGAATGACCTTGCAGAATTTAAACCATTTTCTGCAGGATCCCTACAGGTAAGACTGCAAAATGCCGGAAACCAGTACGAGAATAAGGTCGATGGTCCATCGGTCCCGGGAATATACCGGCCTGTTATTACTCCGACAGTACCCGGAATTTATACTCTGACATTTATATACACGAATGATAGCCTGAGCGAGACCATTACGGTTGATTCAATCATGGTGTATGGGAACATCTCAGAAATACCCCCGGCCGGAACAGATAATAATGGAGACATAATAGTCTATCTGAAAGAGCAGGCCTGGAAGACGATTTTTGCAACTGAGGAGGTTACAGAAAAAGCTTTTCATTCAGTGATACTTACCTCTGCAAGGGTAAAATCGCAGCCGGCAGCAGAAATGGTTATAAGTTCCCAGGCTTCAGGCCAGATCAATCTCTTTAAAGTTCTGGGCGAAACTGTTCGAAGGGGTGATGTTGTTGGCACAGTGTCAGGTGGAAGTCTTGAAAACAATCTTAATGTGAGATTGAATGAGATCAGTATTGCGTATGAAAAAAGTAAAGCTGATTATGAACGCACGATGCCCCTGGCAACAAGTCAGACTATCTCCCAAAAGGACTTTCTTGAAATATTGACAAAATACAGGCAGGATTCAGTCAGGTACTTCCAGATGACAGGAAAGATCACAGACAACACTATGAAAATCACAGCTCCGGTTGATGGGATTGTTTCCAGTATTATGGTTAGTAACGGAGGGTATGTTGAAACAGGATTACCCGTTGTCAGGATTACGAACAGAAATGACCTCTTGATAGAGGCTTACGTTAATCAGTCAGATCACACTTTTGTGTCAGGGATCTTCGATGCAAATTTCAGGGATCCTTCGGGTGAAAAGACATTTGCATTATCATCACTTAATGGAAAGGTCAAATCAAAAAGTGCTTTTGTCAGTGATAATTCTCTCAGGATACCTGTCAGTTTTACGGTCAGTAACAATGGAGATCTGATGCCGGGGATGTTCCTTGAGGCTTACCTGATGACAAATCCGAAGGAAAAAGCAATTGTAGTCCCTTACTCTGCACTGCTTGAGGAGCAGGGGAAATATTTCGTATATGTTGAAATTGCAGGAGAATCCTTTGTGAAGCGACAGGTTACCATAGCCGGTAATGATGGTAATAATGCAGAGATTTCCTCCGGACTGGAACCAGGGGAAAGAGTTGTCACCAAAGGTGTACAGGCTATAAAGCTGTCATCAATGGCAGGAGGATTACCGCTTCATGGTCACACTCATTAAGATTATTGGTTATGCTGGACAGAATATTAAACTTTTCGCTGAAAAACAGGCTTCTGATCCTGTTTGCGGCAGTTATTCTCCTTGTTGGCGGAAGTTATGTTGCCACCCAAATGGAGATTGATGTGTTTCCTGACCTTACAGCGCCTTCCGTTGTCATTCTGACCGAAGCACACGGTATGGCAACCGAGGAAGTTGAGCGGCTTGTGTCGTTCCCTATTGAGATCTCTCTCAATGGTGCCACCGATGTCAGAAGGGTCCGGTCCTCCTCGGCCACCGGGATATCAATAGTATGGGTTGATTTTGAATGGAACACGGATGTCTTTAAGGCTCGGCAGATTGTTAATGAAAAACTGGCTGTAGTTGCGGAGAAATTACCCTTAAATGCAGGCACTCCTACCCTGGCTCCCCAGTCATCCATAATCGGGGAAATAATGCTCATTACAGTATCTTCTGATTCATTATCACCAATGGATCTCCGGACTGTCTCTGACTGGCAGATCCGAAACCGTCTTCTTTCAATCGGAGGCGTGTCGCAGGTGATTGTAATGGGTGGTGATTATAAACAATACCAGATAGTTGCTGACCCTGAAAAGATGGAATACTACAGGGTTTCATTAAGTGAGCTCTTCAAAGTGTGCGAAAATCTTAACAGTAATGCCACCGGAAATTTTATAAATGATTTCGGCAGTGAATATGTCATTACAGGGGCTATACGTACAAACAACCTTGATGAAATTGGCAACAGTGTTGTTAAAATCCATAACGGCCAGCCTGTCTCGATAAATGATGTAGCCGAAGTAAAGATCGGAAGTGCCCCCAGGATAGGGGCGGGTTATCTTAACAGTAAGCCTGCCGTTATGATGACTGTATTAAAGCAGCCAAATACAAATACGGTTTTACTCACTGAAAAAATTGATGTAGCAATAGAAGATCTGAAGAAATCACTTCCTGCGGGAATAGAAATAAGAACAGATGTTTTCCGTCAGTCTGATTTCATTCTGCGATCAGTAAATAACGTATCAAGAGCGCTGATCGAGGGAGGAATATTTGTTGTGATAATCCTGTTTATATTCCTGCTGAACATCCGGACTACAATAATCTCATTAATGGCCATACCATTATCACTCCTGGTATCAGTCATAACGCTTAATTTCCTGGGATTGACACTGAACACGATGTCACTTGGAGGAATGGCCATAGCCATTGGTGTTCTGGTCGATGATGCAATCATAGTTGTTGATAACGCACTGAAGAGATTAAAGCTGAATGCCCGCAAGCCTGTTGAAGAACGGTTGGCTTCCATCACTGTGATCTTTAATGCCTCAAAGGAGATAATGGCCTCAATCTTTAATGCCACCCTTATTATTATAGTGGCATTCCTTCCGCTCTTTTTCCTTTCGGGAATGGAAGGCCGTCTTCTCAAGCCTCTTGGTATTTCATTTATAGTATCGCTTTTTGCTTCACTGATTGTGGCACTTACATTAACTCCTGTGATGTGCAGTTATCTGCTGACAAGCGAGAAACAACTTGTACATCATGAAACAGGAAGCAGGTGGGTTCGCTGGCTGAATCATCAATACGGAAGAGCTCTTACAGGTATCCTGAACTACAAAATAATAATCATTGGAGGGTCGGTGGCACTTCTGGTTTTTGCCCTTGCGGTTATGTCTAACCTGGGAAGAACATTTTTACCGGAATTCAACGAGGGTATGCTTACTCTGAGTACAGTGAGCCTTCCCGGGATTTCTCTTGAAGAGAGCAATAAGATGAACCTGATGATTGAAAAGGAGATGATGGCGATGCCTGAAATTGAGACTATAACAAGACGGACGGGTAGGGCTGAGCTTGATGAGCATGCACAGGGGGTCTTTTCATCTGAAGTAGATGTCCCGTTTACTCTTACTGACCGTTCAAAAGATGAATTTCTTGCTGATCTGAGGGCCAGGATGGCAACAATAAGGGGAATTAATATTACAGTAGGCCAGCCTCTTTCACATCGTATCGATCACATGCTCTCCGGAACCAGGGCTAATATTGCCATTAAAGTATTTGGGACTGACCTACAGAAAATGTTTTCAATTGCAAGTCAGATCAGTACGGAAATCCAGGAAATAGACGGCCTGGTGGATGTGAATGTTGAACAGCAGGTTGAAATACCTCAGCTGCAGATAAAACCAAGGAGGGAGATGCTTAAACAGTATGGAATTCCCGTCAATGAATTTGCCGAATTTATTGATATCGCATTTGCCGGAGAAAAGGTGTCAGAAGTGTATCAGGAAAATATGAGTTTCGACCTTGTTCTGATTTACAATGACAAATCAAGGAATTCCATTGAGGCAATAAAAAACAGTCTGATTGACACCTATGATGGGAGAAAAGTCGCCCTGAAAGAAGTTGCTGATATCGTATCCGCCACCGGACCAAATACAATAAGCCGTGAGAACGTACAGCGCAAAGTAGTTATCTCAGCAAATGTCTCGGGACGGGATCTTCGGAGTGTGGTGAATGATGTCCAGAAAACAATTAACGAAAAAGTTATTCTCCCTGAGAATTACTATATTGAATATGGTGGTCAGTTTGAGAGTGAGGAAAAGGCTTCCGGATTACTCCTGTATACCTCCATTATTGCGGTTTTTGTGATATTCATGTTATTATTCATGGAATTCAGAAATACCAGGATGTCTGCGATAATCCTTCTCAACTTACCCTTGGCGCTCATCGGGGGAGTTTTCAGCATATGGCTCAGTTCTGGTATGCTGAGCATCCCGGCAATAATCGGATTTATCACCCTGTTTGGCATCGCAACACGTAATGGGATACTTCTTGTTTCACGATATAATCATTTACAGGAAGAAGGATTTTCACCTTATGATTCTGTCATCAGGGGTTCCATGGACCGGCTAAATCCTATTCTTATGACAGCTTTAACGGCAGCTTTGGCGCTTATCCCTCTTGCCTTGGCAGGAGATAAACCGGGGAATGAAATACAGAGTCCGATGGCAATTGTTATCCTCGGCGGCCTTTTTAGTTCTACTTTGCTAAATGCATTTGTAGTTCCGGCGGTATACCTTTTGATCAAATCTAAACCAAAGAAAGATGAATAAAACATTATATGTATTAGCCTTCCTTATGATAAGCAGTATGGGGCATGCCCAGGATCCGGACATCCTGCTTAAAAGTATTGAAGCAAATAATCCGGCGATCAGGGCAAGTGCGAAATGGCTTGAATCAGAAAAGTACCGGTCAAAAACCGGGATCTACCCTGAGAATCCGGATATTACCTTCAATTATATGCGGGGTAATCCGGATGCAATCGGGAATCAACAGGAGCTTGAAATTACTCAAAAGTTCAGCTTCCCCGGTTATTATTTTGCCATCTCGTCAATGCAGAAGATGGAATTTAGTCAGAGTGAGGTACTGGCAGAGAAGACAATAAACGATATTCTTTATAAAGCACATAACGAGATAATTACACTGATCTGGCTGGCAAAGAAAGAATTAACTTTAAGCAAGAGGTTAAAGGAGTCTTCAGATCTTCTTGCACTGATGCAGCAGGGATTTGAACGGAAGGAGTTTTCGAAGCCGGCGCTTGATAAAGTCAGGATATATCATCTCAATAACCAGACAGAAATGGCAAAGCTTAAATCTGAAATAGTCATTCATAATGAAATCCTTCAACAACTTAATGGTGGCCTGACCGTCAATTTCACCTTCTCAGATTACGCTCCTGCAGAATCACTGCCGGCATTCGATTCACTCCAGGCAAAACTGATGGAGTTCAATCCTGATATCAGGATTGCCAGCCTCGGAATGGAAATAAGCGAGCAGAAAGTAAAGGTTGAGAACATGAACAGGCTTCCGAAAATTGAAGCTGGTTATAAAGGGGAAACCATACTTAATCAGAAGCTGCAGGGTATCCACACAGGGATCTCCATCCCCTTATGGGAGAACAAAAACAAGGTAAAACAGGCCAGAATTGAAGAAAACTGGTCACTGTTGAATTATGACCAGGTGGTTAGTGAAATCACTTCCGGACTCAAGGCCGCTTACTCGAATGCGCAGGCGGTACTGCAGAATTATATGAATATCAAAGAGCTTGCTTCAGATTCCTCACTTTCTGAAAGTACTTTTCTTCTGTTGAAAGCAGGAGAAATATCTTTTCCTGAGTATCTTTCGGAAGTTCAGTTAATATTTGAAAATCAGCTCAATTTTCTTGAAGTGGAAAGAGATTACTTTGTACTCCTGAATAAGATTAACCTGCTGACGGGTATTAATGTAAAATGAAAAGGGGAAACAGGTACCGGGTTGAAAATAATTTAAGGGTGGTAGTTTTGGTGACTGCCATCCTTAATAAATTATTATTGGTCAGAAGACATGTTTCAGAGGAACTTAAAATTTGTTTGCTGGTTTTTTCTTTTATTTTCTTTTCTCCTGTTTATGTTACAGGGCAGAACACGATAGAGGTTATCCCTGCAAAACAGTTACCATCGATCGATGGTAATCCTGATGATGTTCTGTCGCTGATGTCTCCGTATAATTTCTTTCAGCTTGAGCCGAACAACGGATCTGCTTCTCCGGATGAAACAAGGATTGTGGTTTTACAGTCATCAGATACCCTTTATATCGCTGTTGCTTGTTTTCAAAGTTCAGAAGTGACGGCAAAGATCCAGATGAGAGATAAATTCGGACAGTCTGATGATGGGATCTTCCTCATTTTAGGAACATACAATGACAACAGGAACTCATATGGCTTTGGATTAAATCCTCTGGGAACCCAGGCTGATTTCAGGATTATGGATGACGGAAGAACACTCGACTATAACTGGGATACCGAATGGCTGTCATCGGCAGCAAAATACGAATGGGGGTGGTTTGCCGAAATTGCAATACCTTTCACAAGCATCAAATTCAGAAAAAATATTAATACCTGGCAGATAAATTTCAGACGGATCAATCGTGAGGATTCAGAAATATCTTATTGGCACTCAGTTGTGCAGGATGAATTCAAAGTATCCCAGTCAGGAAACCTGGTGAAAATAAATCCTCCTGCTACAAGAAACACTCTGTTAATAGTCCCTTACGGAATGGGGAAAGCGACCCGGACAAATAGGGGAGAGGATAAATCATTTATCGAAGGACAATTTGGGGGTGATATAAACTGGCAGCCCAGTTCAAATCTTACAGCAAATCTTACCGTGAATCCTGATTTTGCAACCGTTGAGGCTGATGAAGATGTCATTGATCTTACAAAATATGAGATCAGGTATCCTGAAAAAAGAATATTCTTTCAGGAGGGGAACGAGATGTATAATACAAGGTTACAGTCGTTTTATTCAAGGCGTATCGGTGATATTTCCGGAGGTGTAAAACTTACCGGAAAGGCAGGAAAAACAAACATTAATCTCATAAATGTCTTTGATAAAAATGCAGTTGACTCAACCGGAAATAAACCTATGTATACTGCAATTCGTGTAAAAAGGGATGTATTGAAATCATCCAGCATAGGGTTTACCGGTACAAATAAACTGCTTGATGAAAGAATGACAACTACATTAAGTACGGATTATGTGCTTAACCTTGGCCCGCTATGGAAGCTGACAGGTCAGTATGTGGCTGCCATTGATGACTGGAATACACTCAGGAATGCAGGTTATGCAAGATTCGCCGCAGAAAATAATTTCTTTCACTGGCATATCAGATATTCTTATACACAGGGAGACGGATTGAAGGATATTTTTAATGAAACCGGCTATATCAATGACGATGACAGAAATGAATTTGACTCGGACCTCTCATATAAATGGTGGTTCAAAAACTCTGTGATTAAATATATCTCGCTTGGTACGGCCAATAACTGGTATTGGAATGACACCTTTACAAAGTTCATGAGCTGGAATCTCAATGAAACTGCAGATATTTTCCTGAAAAACAAACTGAACTTTTCTTTCAGATATAACAATGAATACAGGTTCCTGAAAACTGACAGTACTGATTATTACAACTATTATTATTCGGGAACGATCGGGTACAATACTGAAGCATATAACAGTGCAAGGATAACATTCCGGACAGGCCGCAGTTTCAGTTCTGATTATTATTCAGTTGAAGCAGGATTGCAGTTCAAGGCATTTGACAGGCTTGCTCTCGAGCTTAAGCCAAGGTTTATAAAATTCAATCCTGAAACAAGTTCATTCAAAACAACATTCATAAACAGCTTTTCTGCAACATACAATTTTACAAATGATCTGTGGGTTAAGCTGATTTGTCAGAACAATACTTCAATTGAGAAGATATATGTGTATGGTCTATTAGGATGGAGGTTCAAACCTCCTTTCGGTTCTCTTTATTTTATTGTCAATCACTCTGAATATCTCGATCCGGCCGGTCTGTTTCAGAATGACTATATCGGATACCTTAAGCTTACCTGGCCGATATCCATTCGATAATATCAATGAGAACAAGAATTATATTAATAGGATTGTTTTCGGGCTTGCTTTTTGGTATTGCCACACCATTCAGCAAGATCATACTTTCGGAACTGAATAGTTTCCAGCTGGCCGGATTGCTTTATCTTGGCGCTGCTCTGGCTTTTCTTCCCTTCGTGATAAAAAACAAAAAAACTGAATTGTCTGCGGTCAGGAAATCAGGCAGGAAGCTGCACCTGACCGGGATTATAATTTCAGGTGGAATACTCGGCCCGTTATTCCTGATGATGGGTCTGAAAACTGCTAATGCTATGTCGGTTTCCGTCTGGCTGAATATGGAGCTGGTTGCCACAGCTATTCTGGGGATTCTGATTTTTAAAGATCACCTTGATCGTTATGCCATTCTCGGAATAATTCTCACCCTTGTTGCAGGCATTCTTGTATCTCTGCAAGAACCGGTCAGTGGTCTTATATCTGCCGGTTTCATAATTTCAGCCTGCATTTTCTGGGGACTGGACAATCATCTTTCAGCCATAATTGACGGAGTTTCGGCCCGGACAATAACTTTCATAAAGGGAATAATTGGCGGAATGACAAATCTGACAATAGGTCTGATTTTAATGAATGGTCAGATTCAGTTAAATTATATCCTTCCTGCAATATCAGTTGGAATTTTCTCGTATGGGATCAGTATTGTACTGTACGTTTATACGGCACAGAATATTGGGGCAACAAGGGGACAAATTCTTTTCAGCACGGCACCATTCTGGGGAATTATTGCAGCATGGATTTTCCTGGGAGAGCCATTAAGTTTGATTATTCTTGCATCCCTGATACTATTGATAGCAGGAGTTGTATTTATAAACCTGTCTTCTCACAGTCACAATCATTATCACAAAGGGGTGGTACATATTCATATGCATAGTCACGACGATGATCATCATGACCATGCTCATGCCGGAGGTAAAGAAAAAAGTCTGAAACATTCACATATTCATGAACATAAAGAGATTGATCACGCACACAAACACTATCCTGATTTACATCACAGGCATGAACATTAAATCTGCTAAAAAGTGATCTTTCATGTAAAAACATGCCAGGTTTTTTATATCTCACAGAAAATGAATATATTAGCTCTTTGCTAAATTCATTTTTCTATGGCCCATTCAATTTTAAAACCATTAACAGATGACGAATTAAAGGTCAGGGTGGGTGAATTCATGAACTCATTCATTGCCCTTAACAAGAAAAATCAGGCCTCGCTTGATGAACTGAAAGAGAGTTATCATGATGTTGACCTTATGCTATATCATATTCTGAAGGGCAGTAATGGCATTGTTGATAGCACAAGACTGTTGGATATACTATTGACCCTTGTAATAAACTACATGCTTGAAAATGATATGACGGATGGCCGTATAAGATCCATCAACGAGCCGGATAAAAGATTCATCTGCTTTCTGGGAATTCTTTTAACTAGATATATTGAAGGGCAGCAAGGACCAAAAAAGGAAGAGTGGATTAATAAAATAATCGACGCTGCCCTGCGTAAAAAATGGTATGACTAATTATTTCTCTTCGAGATGTCATAACCTTATGAAAAATATTTTTAAAAATTCAGACCCTGAAGCCTGTACACTCATATAATAATAAAAATTATATGGAAAATGTATTTGCTATCATGGAAGAAAGGCTGGCCGGAATTGAGGAGCTATTGAATACCGTACTTGCCAGACTGGATGGTCTTGAACGGCCTGATGAAGAAGTAATCGGGGACCTTGAGGATTGTGCTAGCTGGATAAAAAAATCCACATCCACAGTTTATAAATATGTCTCGAATAAGCAGATTCCTCATATCAAGAATGGTAAGAGGGTCCTGTTTAATAAGAAGGAGATTTTTGCCTGGCTTAATTCC
>JAKPTX010000229.1 GCA_029570835.1 Bacteroidota bacterium | reverse complement strand
TAGAGTTAACAAATCTGTCAACTACGCATACATAATCCTTTTCTCGAAGATATTGCCTAAGCTGATGAAGAATACTTGGATCTACATAATCTGCATCAATTTTTTGAATAAGTTTAGTAATTTCTAAATGCTTCTTAACAAGATCTTTAGGCAGGATCTTCGATAACATTACATTAGTGCAATTTATCAATACATTCCGTGCTATCCCTTTAGGTAATTCAAGTTCCATAAGAATTCTCCAACCGAGGTTGGAGTCAAAATCCTTTAGAAGATACTCATATGCATCGCTGATTATTGGTTTATCTTCTTTTGTTTTTTTCCAGTCAACGTTGGGTAGAGCATGAATCTCTTTGTATATCAAATTCAAATAATGACTACTTCCCACGATCAATACAGTTGGATACAAATCATCCCAAGATTCCAGTACATCAGTTACAGGGATACTTGACATCTCTCGAAGAATGAACTTAGGTAATGAAGATGCAAGTTTGAATTGCGCAGTTATTATGTGAGGATTTCTTTGACTATCTACCTCTTTCTTGTCAATGTAGTAATCATATCTCTTTGCTATCCTATTATGTAAATGACCCCCTGCTTTAGCTTGAATGATGATATCCTTAACAGCTCCAATAATCACTTTTGTACACCTGAAGCAATATGGTAATTCAAATTTTTTAAAGTCAGAGCGTGAATAAAGATGTCTCAGATACAATGGGCTCGAATCCCTTTTCTCATAAATCGCTTGATCATCATCGCCGACAATAATGACTTTTCCAAAATATTCGAGTTTATTTATCAAGCTAACTTCCAATAGATTAAAATCCTGGTACTCATCTACAAATAGCCTATCAAATGAGTTGATACTAAGTTCTTTGTTGCTCAAACCTCTATATACATAGAACACAGGATATTCAAAGTTTGTAGCCTGATAGAACCTACACCTAGTTTCAAAAAATTCTATGTCATCCTTTCCAATATTCAGTGTACGCATACCTGCAGAATAATCTATTGGCGTTCTCTCAAAGTATATTGCATCCGATCGAATCAGACAAGATGGCTTAGAATAGAGTTCAATTTATCCCAATTTACTGTATAAAATACCGATACAATACTGATGCAGAGTTTTTACTTGTGCGTTGTCTTCAATGGACTTAAGCATGTCTTGCTTCAGCAAGTTAAGAAATGTCAGTACCATAGTATTAGATCCAGGATGGTGCTTTAGTATTTGATTGAATATAAATGTCTTTCCAGTGCCAGCTCCAGCTACAATAACTATCTTTGAATCGTTTGATTCAATGATTCTATCAATTATCGCTCTACTTTCAAGTTTCTGTCTTTTTATGATCTCATCTTTTATTATCGACTTCATTGATTAGGAATACCGCCATTTAATCATCAAAAATCTGCACATCTACTGCATCTTCACTAATACGAAACTCGTAATCATTCTCAGGCATTGTTGAGTAAACATTCACCAGTTGATGACTAGTGATAAAAGTATGTTCGGATACATAATCTTTATTGTTCATTAAGAGCATTTCCATGTCCTCTGATGAATATATTATAGGCTGTTTAATATTATTGATCAGCCCGATGATTTTGTTTATACCCGTCAAGTGTTGAATTCCTCTCGTGTTTTCATCTGGAATCAGAAGAATCAAGTAATCCCTGGCTCTACTAATTGCCACATTTAGCAGGTTCTGATTGTTCACATATAGGTTTTGTGAAGTGGTTTGATATAGGCCTGCGGGAGCATTTAGCAAGCATATGACTATATCGCATTCGTCTCCCTGAAAACCATGCACTGTAGCAGTTGATATTTTAACTTTATCATTCAAAGTAAACTTTGTTGCCAGTATCTTTCCAACAAGATCAGCTTGGACTCTATACGGGCTTACAATCCCAATGGAAACCTCTCTATCTAAGTTCCCAAGTTTATCCAGAAAACGCTCTATCAATAGCACAGTAAATAGTACTGAGTAAGGATGATAGGGTGACTTTTTTAGCCGACTTGCTTTAAACAGCAGATTATTGCTATTCACAGGGAATTGAATAATTGTGAAATCATCGATTTTGAACCCTAGGTCAGGAAGCGGTAATCTATTATCGCTTCGTTGGTGTGTGAGTTTAGCATCATAGCTAAATCTACTAAATAGTTCTCCAATAGAAGCAGTGCTTCTATATTGAGTGTTAAGGTTTTTAACTGGATAGGGAACTCCGATTGCATTAAACATCTCTTCATCACGTACATCCGGTTCAAAAGACTTGAGTCCAAACATACTGTAAATGTTTTCATTACTCCAAAGATCAACTAACTGGACTGGAGGAATCTGATAGGGATCACCAGTTATGACTAACTGGCAATTGGGATTAACGTATCTGATATGGCATAACGCATTGACCATCGACGCAATTGGAATCATTGAGGCTTCATCAAATATCACGAGATCCCACTTCTTATTTTTGAACATATTAGCTTGATTGTAGCTCTTAAACCCATCATAAGGGAATCTGTGAATTGTGGTTATAACTACTACACCATGTTTCTTTGAGAATTTATCGTTATCGGTTCGCTCCAGAATAATGGAAGATGCTTCCTTTTCAATGTCTTCGGAATTTGTTGTCTCAAATCTAACTAGATAATCACGATAGTTTGTGTTTCCGTTCCGCTCACAAACCTGCATTACCTTCTGCGTAACCACATCTGCAGCTTTATTAGTGGGGACAAGGACAAGGATGCTCAGATTTCCGTCACTTCTGACATATTGTTTGTAAGCATCACTAGTTAAAAAACCTGTAGGCCCACTTACATCTTCCTGATACTTATATGTCTTGTCCAGTAAATCACATATCAATCTATCTGCAATATAGGTCGTTTTGCCAGTTCCAGGAGGTCCATATATAAATGATATGTTCTTAAGGATCTTGCCAACATCTTTTTGAAAGTTAAACGCATTATTAATAATGCTATCTGATACTTCTGGCAATTCTTTAAAACTACTTAGTAACTCCTGTAATATAAAGACCGGATCTTTAATATTCAAGGAGATTGAAGTAACTTCATCCAGCTGAATGTTGTGATATTTTTCTATGTCATCAGGTATAAATTTCAAGAGCAGTTTGTGTACTGGATGGTTACCTTTGTTGTCAATCCTTTTACTTACTGCATCAACTCTCAGTTCTTTTTTGGTATTGTCCTTCATCATGAGGTTCAACCTAAAATCTGCGAGGTTTTCCACAACTGAAGGTATATAATTTGAGCTATTAGTGATAACAGCCATTTTGGGAGATCTGACATATCGCTCTATCTTATCAAAATAGAGAGTGATATCCTTTTTCCTGGCATTTTCTTTAGAACTCAGTATTTCGAGATTAATCAAATCAATAAACCACGAAAAACTGTATTTGGCGTCCTTTGAAGCCTTTTCTCGCAATCCTTCGTAGGATGTACCAAATCTGATGTCCTCGATTACGCTTCCAACAGCTTTGTCCCCATAAATATCAATTTCGTCATCTTCAGCTATAGATGAATTCAAAGGACTTGGTTGCCTGTGCAAAAGGTTTAAGGAACCTTTTAACTGGATATAATCATCACTGGATAGATTTATTACATCGTCTAATATGGAAGCAATATAATTCTCATCATGGCCATTCTTCACAGCTTTTTGTATTAATTTTTTATACAGTTCCTCAGCTCTTGCGTCAATTAAGTGTTCCTTGAACTTCAATACTGCCAAAATATGGTCAAAATCTTTCGACTTGATCTGGTTATATTCGTGGTTAAGCTCATTCTGATATACTTCGCTTGGCTTCGTTTTTCTTCCTTGGTTATCAAACAACCACGATTTTTCATTCAGCAGATCAGTTATTGGAGTCTCATCACGGAGCGTTTTAATAATACCTCCTTCAAGAAATCTTATCAGTATATTGAATACACGTACAGATTGTTCAACCTTACTTACTCGGGACAAATAGTCTGAGAGCCCAATAACTGTCCGTCTTTGTTTGTCATAGATTGGATTGAAGTTCACATTGGCATAACCAAGAAGAATCCGGAAGCTGTCATTATCCTCAATAAAACCATCGTAGAAGTCCTTATCCAGCCATATTGTATCTGGTTCTACAATAAAATCCAGTAAATCTTCTGAGGGATAGAATAAGTCGCCCCCCACCTCAAGAGACTTACCTTGTGTACTTTTACCCACTAAAAAGGAGTATTTGGGCAGAGATTCAAATAGAGGTTGCATTTCATTGTTATTAACGATTCCAACTAACTTCACTAGCGCATTTATGAATCCGCAATACTGTCTTTTTGCCTCTTTTGAATCTCGCACCAGCTTCCTATATTCTTCAATGCCCCCTTTGCTAAAGAGTTGCGTGAGGATGTTTCTAAATACCTCATGATCCTTTGCCTCCGGGATATTCAGGAGCTCTATAAGGAATTTTTTGGCAGTCTTGTCCGAGGTTAACTGAGGATCAATGTAATTGAAACCAATATCCTCGTAAAAACTCAATGACAGGCTATTATCCCCCGGAAGGTATGCTAATGGATTATCATTCCGGTCATATGGTGCAGTGTTTTTGATTTTGTTCTTAATCCTAACTACCGGTTTGTATTTTATTGTCTCAAGTAATGTCACTCTATCGTTCATAACAAAGTTGTAGAAATGTATCAACCACTCAATGTTTTGATTTTCCCAGAATTTATCTTGGAGCGCATCGATAATCCTGTGCATATCTGAGTCAGGGAGGTCTATCTCAAAATCACGCCGCAGGACCTGTTTAGTGACACTGTTTTGCAGCAACTCATTTGTGATTAAGGAAACTCCCATTGATCGGAGTATATCATTTGCATTTTCGTCATTTTCGTAAGGCAGATATATCTTTGATTGGTTTTTATGAGACGGAGCAACATTTGAAGTGCCTTTTTCAATCCTAACGATTGGTTTATCCTTGAAATGGATTGCTATGTTTGGAGCTTCCTTGATATATGCAAACAGTTTATGCAACCATTCGACGGGTTGAAACTGTAAGAATATGTCACCAAGTATGTCATGCAGGTTCTTAGAAGCTATTATTCTTGCTTTAAGGCTAGTTTGTAGGAAAGTGAACAACGGATCATTTTCATTAAGCGAATCAAAAATCCAGTCTGCTCCAGGGATGGACAATGTTTTCTGAAGGTCATCAGTGGATAGAAGATCGAGCAACTCCTTCCCTCTTGCTATGCAGGCCTTATTCAACGGAAGTAGATTTCCACTCCGTGACGGAAAGTAAGCCTTAGATTTGTCACTTAATACCGTTAACAACTGCTCCTGAAAGACACCAAAATTCAAAAGTTGTGACTCATGCGTTTCACGAACAGTAGCTGTATCTCCTGGATATATCGGTAACGCACGGAATAGGGATTCATTGATAAGTGCCTTATCTTTAAAGAACTCAAGACTATCAGTCATCATTTCAGCTAACTTTGTCAGCAGCCGGGTATTCCATTCATCATCTTTGATGGTTTCCCTGTTGTATGTGATCAGAAATGGGGCATGGATGAGGAACCTTAGATTGGGATTCACCTCAGTTTTGAAGTAACAATAAGCATTGAAAGATTCACTGTAATCTATGGACTTATCTCTTAGAAAGAAAACTAGTGAATACTTGTGAGAATTATTTGCATTATCCTTGATGTACCTTGAGATTTTTATGCCTTGTTTTACCAAATGGCTATCGGAAATCTGAGTCTCTGTGAAGAAGCGATATTCGGTCTCATCCATTTGCTCCGAGCTAGCTTGATCGTAATTTAGGGAGTAGGAACCACTCATACCTGGGTATTGCCACTCTATCACTGTAATGCTATTAAGAAACAGCATCGGATGCTTTAGAGATAGCAACTCACTCTTTATTTCTTCATATGCGATATTTTTTGGTTTGTTATCGTTGTTAAACGGGAAAACAAAAACTGTCTCGCTTGATTTCCTTCCTTCATAATCGTAACTCAAAATCTCAGGTACTATATAATTTACTATCCTGAAACAAAATTCATCGTCGAAAATTTCAGGTGTATTTGTAAAAGAGAAAACTGACTTGAATCCGATACCGAATTTACCAATCTTCAAATCCTCATCACTAATCTTACCGCTTTTCGTAGATGCTCCGATTGAAGTGATGGAATTAATATGTCCTTTCACTTTGTTAGTAGAGTCAACATCCGAAATAGAGAACTTTTCCGTGCCATTATGTATAAAAACCAGTCTATCGCTGTGTAAGACAAATTTAACTCGAGTCGCTTTTGCATCATCGGCATTTTGTAGTAACTCATAAATGAAATGAGCCTTCTTCTTGTATAGGTCCTTTATGAAATCAAACACTCCCGAATAATCAGGGTCTTGGAATATCTTAAAGGCTTCTAACCTCTTGCTTCTGAGTTTTTGAAATAACTCATCCTTCATAGCATTTCCTCACTTTCTCATCTGTTAAGAATACAAAAAATGGTTTCTGCATCTAACCGGTATCTATCAAAAACCAATCAAATTGAAGATGACGCATAAAACTATTTTATAAACATTAACATCAATCTATGTCAAATATCTCTTGTTGTCGTATTCTATACTTAAATGATCGTCCGATTTTTACTTTCTCCAATTCATCTATCCTACAAAGTATAGCTGCCATGCTTTTTGGAGACATTTCAATCTCAAGTTTATCACAAACTTCTTTTGCTGTTAGGGTGGCATTTGTCAGCAAGCTTATGATTCTCCCAGTAAGATCATCCAGTTTATTTGTTGTAGAAGTAACCTTCTCTTCTGGAGTTCTTTGACTTTCTGGATTACCATTCTCATCAACTGCAATTCCTCCCAGATTAATCAGAAGGTTGTTTGCACTATTTTCATTATCTGAAGTTCTTCTAACATAAATGGTGCGACCTTTACGAAGTCCATCCTTAACTCCGGACCAGGTACCTCCAGAGTTAGAGGAATCAGCAACGAATATCTCTTTGGCAAGACCATAGATTATCGGATTCCTTGCCATAGCCAGTTCAACTTTCCACGGAGCTTTTGGGTGAAAAGTACTTAATACAAGAACATCACCTTCAATTATATGTTTATAGTAAGTTTTATAGCCCGACCCAAAGGTCATAACTCCCTGGGGGAGAACAATAATACTGTGTCCGTGGTATTTTATAGCATTGTCCAGCGCAGCTTTATCAATACCTTTAGCAAAACCGCTAACAATGACTTTATAGTCCTCACTGGCCTTTTTGGCTATGTTTTCGGTAAACTCTAGTCCTTTAGTGCTAGCATTCCTAGATCCCACAATTGCAATTGAATCCTCAAGTAGTAGCTGTTTATTACCTTTTATGTAGAGCAAAGGAGGGGAATACGCTTGCTTTAAGTTTTGTTTCATTGTTGGAGAATATTCATTCGAGTTTATTGGAATGAGTTCAAAGCCTTGGTTGTATAGATCCTCAGCTAAGAACGCATTATTCGCTATCTGGTCTTTAGCTTCCAGCAATGAAGGTAACCGCTTTTCGTCAATGGAATAGAGGTTTTTCCATTCATCAAGGTCAAGAGAAAAGAATTCATGTAGATCTGACCCATTGACATAGTAGATTTGCTTGATCAGTTCGTTTATCTGCGCATTTGTCCATCTTTTCAAGTGAGATATCGTGATCCAGTAGGCTGCTTGTTGCATAGTTTTAATACCTTACATTCTAATATGTTTCATAATTTATCGCCACCGACTGTTTTGGCTAAAACCAATGGTGCTATCAGTATAGCTCCTTGCTTTGATAAGTACCTGCCAATTTCTTTAATGGTGGCTCCACTATCAAAGATATCATCAATCAACAAAATCTTTTTACCCGATACTTTTTGCGAATCCGGAATTGAAAATGCTCCAGCGACATTATCTGACTTGAGGTAGTGATTTTCAAATATCTTTTGCTCCTGGATAGGGCGAATTTTAACTAGATCGTGCAGAATAGGAATTTTCAATGCATATGAGACTTTTTCCGCTAAATGTCTAACCAAGTCCCCAGACACAGTTGGTGGAACATACAAGATTAAGTCGAATTTCTCGTTGCGAAATTTGGAGTAATAAGCTTTTAGCATTAGTGTGATCAGGAAATCTGGAAAATCGCCACCATTTTCATATTTACACCTGTGAATAGCAGCTCCAACATTAGATACCCCATAATATGAACCTGCTACTCCATCTATGAGGTTGGTTTTTTCTGATTTTACTTGAAGTTCTGGGAAGTAACTTAAGCGGAATTGGTTTAATTTCTCAATCCACTCAGGGCTTGATCTAACATATTGTTTTGCTAAACCAGTGTTATCGCAATTGTTAAATTCCTTATTATGTATGTCTCCCAAGTATTCGCACAAGTAAGACATACGTGATTGGGATGTCTCTGCATATTCTATCATGGCATTCAGTTCCTTTATCTTTGCCTCCCGAACCTGATCGTAAAAGCTGGGATCAAATGGCTTTGAATTTGGGATAAACTCATATTTCTTGGACTTTCCTATATACACTTCTCTGATGATTCCCTGGTCGAGCAGATCAGCTCGAATAACTCGGATTTGCGTCTGGCTAAGGTTAGTTCTTTTCATCAGTTCCTTTTCGCTAAGCATTTCATTTTGTATAGCAGCGATTACTTTCTGGTACTTAGATGTCGATGGTTTAGCACCCTCTATGAATGCTTCCGGAAGGTCTCTGTCTTCAGGATTATATAGAAGAACTATTACTGTTGGTAATCCATCTCTGCCTGCCCTACCAATCTCCTGATAATAGTGAACTGGTGATTGAGGGAATTGTGTGTGAATGATAAATCGGAGGTCCGGCTTGTCTATTCCCATACCAAGAGCATTTGTTGAGATCACACATTTCCACTCATTGTTCAGCAAACCTGATTCCACCTCAGTTCTTGTGGCTGCATCCAATCTGCTATTATAGGATCTGGATGGTACGCTTAGAAAATCAAACCATTTACTTATCAACTCTGTTTCAACAACCGTTCCAGTATAAATTATCCCAGTACCTTCTAACTTGGTAATGTTTTGAGCAAGCCAAATAAGTTTATCGTCATCCGACTGCACATTAACTACATATAATCGGAAATTCTCGCGCAGCAGGTTTCCCCTGATAACCTTTAACTCACCGGTAATCTGAGATGCTATGTCATGCTCAACTCTTTTTGTTGCTGTCGCCGTAGTTGCAAGTACTGGCAAGCCTTTTGGTAACAAATTAACAAGATTTATAATACGCCTGTATGCGGGGCGAAAATCATGCCCCCAAACTGATATGCAGTGCGCTTCATCAACAACTACCATGGATAGTTTCATGTGACGTACTTCTTCAAGCCATATCATGTTTTCTTGCCTTTCTGGAGCAATGTATAGTATTTTTACATCTCCTTGCTTCGCCTCTGTAATCACATTCATGTTTTCTTCATCGCTCTGATTGCTGTTTATGCACTTCGCCGTTATACCCAGGGCTTGTAGTTTATTAACTTGGTCTCGCATTAGCGCTATCAAGGGAGAGAAAACTACAGTCAAACCATCAAAGAGCAAAGCCGGAAACTGGTAACATAGTGATTTCCCATAGCCTGTTCTTTCTATTAACAGCAACCGTTCACCTCTAATAATTCGAGATATGGTCTCCCATTGTTCATCATAGAACCTTTCCAAGCCAAACTTCTGTTTTAAAATCTGCTCAGCCTTTTCCCTATTCAAGTCAATTATGTCCATGAATACTCCAATTTATCTTAAGACAATCATTGCTTCTTGTTTGTAAGGAAGTAACTATTAGTTGAATAGATTATTTCACCATCATACCTGACAATGAAAGATTCTTGCTGTTTCAACTTGATTTTTCATCATAGTTGAATCCCAAATGTTGGTGTAAATTCTAACTCTTTGTTTCTCAAGTTCTTTGGGTACATTCTAACTATCCTCATTACTCACAATCTATATTAGGCCAAACGACCAATTGCATTCTTTTCATCTAATAAATCCAAGTCAAGTTCTTTTTCAAAATAAGCTACCTTGCTGCGTTGCCTCAAATGAGAGCGGCTTTTTTAGGTTTTCTCTGATTCTTTCTATTAGCTCCGAAAGATAAAGTTTCCCGCTTATCCAGTCCTCTGAAAAGCTATGCAGGATAGCACCAAACAGCCGCAGGTAAATCTTTTCGTCCGGGAAGATCCTGATACATTTCTCTCTGAGC
>JAKPTX010000218.1 GCA_029570835.1 Bacteroidota bacterium | reverse complement strand
TTTTAGTGGCATGTTTTAATGGTGAATTATTATCCAAAGAGTAAAAACTAATAAGAGTGCTTTGATAGAACAAAAATAGATAATGATTGTTGATTCTCATCTCCTGCCCTTCACCCTGTCTACAAGTTTCCAGTAATCATCGGCACCAATGGAGTTTGGGTCAAATTCAAATATTGGTTGGCCTTTTGCTGGTGCTTCAGCGATTTTTGAATTGTAGTGTATTGGATCGCAGATTTTATCAGAATAGGTTGCTTTTAGTTGTTCGTAAATCTCATTGCTTCTCTTGACTCTATTGTCAAGAAACGTAGGCAATATGTATTTCAGTTCAAGATTCTGCTGGTATTTAGCAACAGCATCCAGGTTGTCCTGGAACTGGACAAGGCCTTGGACAGAAAGAACTTCCAAAGAGATCGGAACCAACACCTCGTGAGCAAAGAATAAAACACAAAGATTTAGAATGTCCCAACTTGGAGCGGTGTCAATAATGATATAATCGTATTTGCCATCTAAGGGTTCCAGTGCAACAGCTAGTGCAAATTGGGGCTGGTCAAGATTTTTCGAAATACTTATTTTTGTTGCGGCCAATGAAGAACCACCTGCTAATATATCGAGGTTCTCCCTGGCTTTATAAATAGCATTTTCTAGAGATGTTGAATGACCGAGTACATCAGATAAACCTGTTGGAGGTTTAACACCTAAAAGAGGAGCAACCTGCCCCTGGGTATCGGTGTCAATGACCAGAACTTTATTCCCAGCGATTGCCAACCCGGCAGCCAGATTGACAGCAGTTGTTGTTTTACCAACTCCACCTTTTGACAAGGCAATTGCAATTTTCCTTACTTCACGTTTGCCAGAGCGTTCTTTTATTAATCTATCAAGTTCACTTTCTGGAATTCTCCAGATACCACCCTTGCCAACTTTTACAGCTTTGATGTATCCTGCACGACACCAGTCCTTTATTGTTTTTGGAGATAATCCTAGGATTTGAGCGGTTTCTTCCGGCGTTAATAGTTTTATTTCTGACATGGTATCCCAAAGTATACCAAGGAATACTTGGTTGTCAATATGTTAAAAAGACTCATGATATATCCATAAAAAAACACATTCAAATAAATATATGGAGGTTAAAAAATCTTTTATTGTAAGATGTTTAATCTATGCAAAACCTTGAATGTAGATAATACATTTTTATGAGGCTCGCCTAGTTTAGCAACTTCACTACAATCAGGAATGAGCCATGAAGCTACAAAAGAAACCAGGCATAAAATCAAAGAAAAACAGGTACGCATA
>JAKPTX010000198.1 GCA_029570835.1 Bacteroidota bacterium | reverse complement strand
ATAGCTTTTACTCAATTTAATTTGGCTACTAACTATAACATATATGATGTTTCCCGTTGTAGCTAATTATATATCTGGTTAAATTAATTATCATATAGTTAGTAGCACCAATTATATGAAAAAGGAGGGCTTATTAATGCCTTTTCTATACGAAAAAGTGAATAATTTGCGAGAATTCGGTGTGCATTCCCCAATGCCACATTATATTCCCGATAACATAAACCAAAATTTTGAATTACGCCCATATCAGATTGCTGCGTTTGAAAATTTTATTACTTATTTTCAAAGTGATAAACTATGCCAAAAGCCTACGCAAACTCTATTCCATATGGCTACCGGTAGCGGTAAAACAATGATTATGGCAGGACTAATGCTTTACCTATATAAGCAAGGTTATAGAAATTTTTTGTTTTTCGTAAACCTGTCTAATATTGTAAAAAAAACAAAGGAAAACTTTTTAAACACTCTTTCAAATAAGTATTTGTTTGCTGATGAGGTTGTAATTGATGGCGAAAAAGTCAAAATTAAAGAGGTTTCTAATTTTCAATATAGTGATGATTCTGCAATCAATATTTGCTTTACTACCACACAAGGACTGCATTCTGATATGTGGCTGACTAAAGAAAACTCTGTTTCTTTTGATGATTTTCAAAACAAAAAAATAGTGCTCATTTCTGATGAAGCACATCATCTAAATGCAGACACTAAAAAAATGAACAAAGATGAAGAGGAAAATTATCGTAGTTGGGAATACACGGTGAATCGCATATTTGGTGCTTGCCGAGATAATATTCTGCTTGAATTTACTGCTACTTGCAACTTGAAAAACCCTCTCATAAAAGCAGAATATGAAAATAAAATTATCTTTGATTACCCTCTTTATAAATTTAGAGAGGACAAGTATTCTAAAGAAATCAAGACGTTTCGAACCGATGTAACGATTATGGAACGTTGTATGCAAGCCATCATTCTAAGTCAATATCGACTAAAAGTATTTCAAGATAATCGACTTGCCATTAAGCCTGTTGTCTTATTTAAAGCTGCAAAAATTGCAGATAGCTTGGATTTTATGGAGCAATTCATTAAGGCAGTTTCTGATTTGACAGCAAATGAAATTGAACGTATTTCTACGCTTACGGAAAATGAAACACTAAATCAAGCGTATTCTTACTTCATGAAGAATGGTATTTCTTTTGAGCAACTTGCTCAAGAAATAAAAGAAGATTTTAGTGCTGAACACTGCATATCGGCTAATGACGAAAAAGAAGCTGCTGAAAAGCAAATTGCATTAAACTCTTTGGAAGATAAAAATAATCCGTATCGTGCCATCTTTGAAGTGAAAAAACTAGATGAAGGTTGGGATGTACTTAATCTGTTTGATATAGTGCGTTTGTATGAAACTCGTCAGTCAGGTGGTAAAAAAATTTCACCAGCTACTATTTCCGAGGCACAGCTTATTGGGCGTGGCTCTCGTTATTGTCCCTTTCAGATTGACAAGGAACAGGAAAGATACAAGCGAAAGTATGATAATGATTTAGATAATCCTCTGCGTATTTGTGAGGAGCTTTACTATCATTGCCAGAATGACAACAGATATATCAGTGAACTTCATAACGCATTACGTGAAATTGGAATTAATTTGGACAATACAGTTACAAGGCAGTATGTATTAAAAGAGGATTTTAAGCAAGATACTTTATATAAAAAAGGCTTAGTGTTTTTTAATGAACGCATATTAAAAAGTCGCACTGAGGTAACGGGATTATTACCATCAGTACGTGATCACGAATATCCAATTAAACTTGCTACAGGTAGTTCGGGTGAAGATATTATATTGGTTGATGATTCATCTAAAGACAGTAATGTAAAGACTTACACCACACGAAAAACGATTTCTGAAATTGCAGATATCAATTATGCAATTGTACAAAAAGCGTTGTGCAAATATCCTGTTTACAAATTCAACACTCTAAAAAGCTATTTTCCTAATCTTAGCTCTACACGTGAATTCATTATAAGTGCGAATTATTTGGGAAGTATAAAAATAGCAATTACTTCAAGATATGATAATCCCCCCATATCAATCATTAATATGGCTTGCTTTAGTGTTCTTGGGGAAATTGCCAATGTTATATCGGGCATTGAGGAAACATATGAGGGAACAAAAGAATTTTGATCATAGCATCTTCACGAAGTGTTTAAAGACAAAAAGATTAATGTTGAATTAAAAGCTGCTGGAAGTACGGGTTATTCACAAAATGATAGCAGTGTACCAAGTGCTTGAAAAATTAACCTTGCGACTGAAGATTGGTTTGCATTTAAAGATAACTTCGGCACAAGTGAAGAGAAAGCATTTGTTGCCTATTTTAAAACCTATGTGAATGCATTAAAGGCTAAGTATGATAAGGTTTATTTGGTAAGGAACGAACGACAGCTTGCAGTTTATTCTTTCAATGGCGGTGAACGTTTCGAGCCCGACTATGTGCTATAGTTTACAAAAAACTGATTGTGTCTATACACAGGCGATGCTTGCTCTCATCTGAAATTGAAAAAGAGCAGGTCGCAAAATTGATGAAGTGTATAGACAAATCATATGGTAACTACACAAGGATATTTCACGAATCACGACGAAGAAGAAATTGACGAGATGTTTGGTCTTGTTTGAACCCACATTTTATTAGACAACTTCAAATTTTTATTTCCTCCTTAGATGCCCCGATCGTCGGGGCTTTTGTGTTGTCCAACTGCGATGATGTTGGACGGCGCACCATTTTGAATTAAAGGAGTGGCATTATGTATAAAATGTCAGTTATAATCCCTTGCTATAATGCAAGAGATACTATTGCGAAAACTCTGTACTCAATCGCCATGCAAAGCATTGCTGCCGATGTAGAAGTGCTTGTCGTAAATGACGCAGATAATTTGAGTTACTCGGATATACTGAGTAAGTTTGACGACCTAAATATTGTTTATGTACAAAGGGAAAAGAACGGGGGTTGCGGGCAAGCTCGAAACACAGGAATCCGTAACGCATCTGCGGATTATGTCTGCTTCATTGATGCGGACGATCAGTTCACAAGCCCAATCACCTTAGAAATCATGTACAACCGCATTAAGTCTGAAAAGGTTGATATGCTCGCAGGAGATTTTGAAAGTGAAATGCGGCAGGACAACGGGATTGCCATTAAGAAGTTTGAGAAGTCACCAGTTTGGTGTCACAACAAATATTACAGACGGCAGTTCTTAATCGACAATAACTTGTTTTTCAACGAGAAGCTTCGCATAAATGAGGATATGGAGTTCCACCAGTTACTCATTGATATGGGCGGTAAGGTGACATATGTGCCGTTTTGTGGCTATATGTGGCGAGACAACGCAAAGAGCGTGACACATGAAAGCCTTTACAAAAACAAGAAGCAGTTTGTGGTGGCTTCGGCTGAGTATATCCGTGACTGTGAAAAGCGTGGCATGGGCGGTGAAAAGGTTGTGCGTCGTATTTTACAAAACTTGGTGATGGTGTATTACTATTATCAAATCGTACTGGATGATACGCCTGAGAATAAGGACGACTATTTGGCAGTTTGCAGAGAGTATTGGAAACTGGCTGATAAGTATACGGTGAATGTAAGCGACGAGGAAATCACGAGAGTATTTTTACCGATAATGAAGCAACAGTGCAGTTTGATACCGAGTGTGACGTTTACGGAATTTTTAAATGAGATAAAGGAGTGAGTGGAGTGCCAGCAAGAGGTTCAAAACAAACCTTGGAGAAAAAGGCAAAGCCTAAATATCGCAAAATAGATACAACTACTTTACCACCTCTGTACAAATGCTCTTGCTGTGGCAAGATTGTTCAAGAACCAGAGGGTAAGTTTTTTAAAGTAATTCAGAACTCTTTGTATAATGGCAATGATGGTTATAGCACTGTGTGCACTTATTGTTGCGATGACTTTTTTGCTCGCATGAGAGAAAAATACCAAGACGAAAAGTTGGCTCTATTGGTTACTTGTGGCGAGGTAGGTTGGTTTTTCTCAGAAAAAATATATATGCAAATGAAAGAAAAAAATAGTGGAGATATTAGATTGGGTGACTATATTAAGAGACTCAATTTATCACAGAATAAAAATCTTACATTTGTAGATTATGTTATGTCGAGCATTAATAGTGAGCAATTTCTGCGTTCAAAGCAAGAAGCTGACGAAATGATGGAAGAAAACTGGACGGGCGAAGAAAGAAAGAATGTAGATACAGTTATAGAAGTTATAGGCTACGATCCGTTTGCAGGTTATCAATCAAGTGACAGACGTTATTTATTTGGAGAACTTGTAAAGTATTTAGATGATGAAGAAGTTGTTGACGATAACTATAAATTATCTCAAATTATTCAGATTGTCAACAATAACAATCAGATAAGACAGTACGATTTGCTCATTGCTCAATTAAAGCCATTGACCGATAGTAAGGATATTCAAGTTTTAAATGAGATGAAAGGAAAACTTGTGCAGTCAAATGATAAGATTGCAAAGGAAAATGAAATCTCAGTAAAGAACAGGTCTAACAAAGATATAGGTAAATCTACATTAACATATCTTATGCGTGATCTTAGGGAAAAGGACTTTGACAGAGCTGAAGCCGATTACTATGACCAACTTAAATCTGCTGGAACTCAATGGGCGGCAGAAGTTTCGATGAACGCCATACAGAAAAATACATTCTTTGATGAGAATGATATGCGTGAAATAAACGATATTAAGAGACAAATGGTAGTTGAATTACAAGAAAAGGTTGATGACCTTATGGAAGAAAAAAGGCAACTGCTTGTTGAAATACAGAAATTAAAGAATGGTGATGACGATGGCAAAACGTAAAATCATTCTTACTCCAATTAAGAGAAAAATCTGCGAATTAGACGCAGAGTCTATTGCGTATTATAGGCGCAACCCGTGTATTGCGGCTGAAGATTTATTAGGAATCCGCCTGATTGATGCTCAAAAATGGATATTGCAAAGCACATGGAATGCATCACATAGTGTGTGGTGTTGCAGCCGAAACTTTGGAAAATCCTTTTTGGGCACAATACTTATGATATTAAAGGCGATTCTTTATGAGAATCAAGCAATATACATAGTATCATCTGTTGGAGATCAGGCAAAGGAAACGTTTTCAAAACTCGAAGAAATAATCACTCGTATGGGTAAGACGGCTGCTTCAATTCGTTCTCTTAAAGACATTGTTGAAAAGGAAACTAAAAAGACTGCGACCAATAAGACAGGATTTAGCCATAATCCTGCTGGATATGAAGTTGAATTTTATAACGGCAGTTCAATCAATACATTGAATAGTCGCCCAGATTCGGCAAGAAGCCGAAGGGCTACGCTCGTATTTTTTGATGAGGGCGCATTTTGTTCTGATGAACTGATTACAGTTTGTGAAGCTTTTGCTACACAGAACAGTGACTTCTCAACATCTATTGAGGAAAATTATAACCCAGAAGCGGAACACAGAAAAGTACCCACTCAGTTGGTGTATGCTTCATCTCAAGACCAAATGGACAAGACGTTCTACAAACATTACAAAAACTTCTCAAAGCGTATGCTTGCAGGAGATAGAGATTATTTTGTTTGCGATATGATTTGTGATGTTGCAATTCAAACTTACATGAACGGAGAACCATATACTCCTCTACTAACGAGAGATAAAGTTGATGCAGCTCTCAAAAGCAATAAGGACAAAGCACTTAGAGAATATTTTAATCAGCCTACTATGGACGGCGGAAGTAGCCAGATTGTAAAGTGGGACACTATACGTCGAAACGAGAATTTTCACTTACCTACTTTACATTGGAAACCTAACAGTAAAATAGCTATAGCTTTCGATCCTGCGCGTGCCGCAGATAACTCTATTATTGGCGTTATGAATATTTACCAAGATAAAGAGTTGGGTTGGTGTGGCGATATTATCAACTGCGTGAACATGATTGATAATGCCACTAAACAGAAATATAAACTTGATTCTAACAGACAATTAGACGAGTTGCGTAAACTTGTCAATCTTTATAACGGTCAAAATCCCGATTATGAATTTTTGGACATTTTGGAAATTGATAGTGGTGCGGGAGGTGGCGGCGTTAGTGCTTATGCTGACGGACTGCTTAATGACTATTCGGATAAGTTTGGTAAAACTCACAGAGGATTTATTGATAAAACAAATGAGTTGTATCAAACCTATGTTAGCCGATACCCTAATGCTTGCGACAAACTGCGCCTTATAAGTCCTAAGAAATATCGTACTCAGATGGTTGAAGAAATGATTGAACTTATGGATTTAGGGGTAATCAAGTTCCCGTATGAATATTCGGGGCAAGACTTTATAAAAGTTATCGAAGGCATAGACAATGATGGTAACGAGATATGGGTAAACCATGAGTTGTCGGACGATGAAAAAATGGCATTAATACAAATTGACCTTATGAAAAATGAGGTTACTTCAATTCATAAAACTGAAAATGCGGAAAGGACAACGGTTAATTATGCTTTGTCAAAAGAGAAAGAAAACCGTATGCACGATGACCGCTTCTACGTTTTAATCATGTTGGCTCATAGGCTATATGAATTAAGGCGTGGTAATATTATAAACAAGCCGAAGCTAGTCGAAGAAGATTTATGCTTCTTTGGACGTGCGGCGAAATCCTACAAATGAAAGGCGGTGACTTATGGACAACGAAATATATAATCTCAAACGGTTTGCGAAACTTCGCTCGGACGTGCTTCTCGACTTAAAGTCAAACATGGACGAGGTGTCAGTATTCTTACGCAAATACCCTCGCAAGACGATACTCGCAGCATTGGGCGATCCCACGGTAGCATCGTCTGCGGAAGTGTTGCGTGAAATCAGCCGCTTTTACTTTGCAATCTCACCGCATTACAGGCGAGCAGTTATCATGCTGGCGACGACACTGACCAACAACTATGTAATACGCCCATTGGAGAACATCAAGACTGTGGATAAGGATAAGTTTGAACAGCAATACATAGACTACGCTTTAAAATGTGCGCGGTTCAAGTTCAAGGACATCAATCCGCAGATAATGGTACGCACACTTGTTGACGGTATTTATTACGGACTTATGATAGAGGACAAGCGCAGTTTCTTCTTAAAGCCGCTTCAGCACAAATATTGCCGACTGGTATCAGTAGAAAATGGCGTTTGGCGATTTGCGTTTGATCTTTCGTACTTTGACACCAAGAAAACCAAACTCATGCTCCCGTCATATGGTAAGGAGTTTGAGAGGGCGTATTTGGCGTACAAGGGCGACGGTAAGGACAATAAAGGCGACAAGACAATGAGGTGGTTTGTGCCACGCAATCAGATTTGCATAAAGTTTGATGAGGAATATCCGTTTATCATTCCCCCACTGGCGGGCGCATTTAAGGCAATTATTGACCTTGAAACCTATCAGGAGATACAGAAAGACGGCGCAATTCTTGACAATTACAAACTCATCAACTACACAGTTGAAACTGATAGTGACGGCAATCCAGCGTTGTCATACGAGCAAATTAAGAAGTATTACGATCAGATAGCGGGTGCTGTACCAGAAGGAATTGGTGTTGCGGTCAATCCATTTAAGGCAGAAGGTATTACTCTTAAAGATACCACTAATGCTCAAAAGGACTATACCGAGGATGCAACAAAAGACTTGTTCAATAACATTGGTATCTCTCCCCTACTGTTTGGTTTGGGTGCAAATCCCACATATAAGGTTATTGAGCTTTCTCTTATCGTTGACGCAACAATGATGATGAAGGTATTGTGGCAGATACAGAGGGTATTTAATGTTAAATATCAGCGTGAAATGTCAATCCACGACGATTATCTGTTTGAGATAATATTCCTTGAACAGAATAGCTTTAATAAAGATGAAGTTGCAAATCGTATGCAGAAGTCGGCAATGTACGGAGTGCCATCAAAACTGCTTTATGCGGCAGCACTCGGACAAGAACCAATCGACGCTTACGGCGCAAGCTATCTTGAAAATGACATATTGGGTTGTAGCGTGGATATTTACAACAGACCGCTTATTAGTAGCAATACTTTGAGTAATGGCGAGGTTGGCAGACCTGAGACAGACA
>JAKPTX010000189.1 GCA_029570835.1 Bacteroidota bacterium | reverse complement strand
TCTAATTGAGTCAGGTAAATACTTCCAGAAAATTTCACATCATCTTTTATCATTAGACATTGTAATTTAGTAGATGGGCGGTCAAATAATTCTACTGGGTCTAACAACCATTGCATTTGGTAGGCTCGCACATTCCATGATGGTATTCCTGGAAAATAATCTACTGGAGCATTATCATCTTCTATCCATTGCCCACGATGTTTTTTCTTTGGTAAACCTTTCTTATTTTTCTTATGTTTATAGTACCTACCGTCCCAAGGAAGTTTTACCCATCTCATTTTAGGCATTGGATTAATCTCTTGATGAAAATTTAAATTAAAAATGGAACTACTGCCTACTAATTGATTATCATCGTAGATGTAAAGGATACTACCTTCTGATTTAATAGGACCGGTATAACACATACCAACAACATCATCCTCTACAAGATGATTTGGTACATATTCTGGAGGAGGTAGTTCATCTATCTGCTTCAACACAATAGGCGGAACTGCTGCCACTGCGGCTGCTCCAAATACTCCTTTTAAAAAGTCTCTCCTTCTCATGTTGCTATTACTTTACTTTTACCTTTGCGAATGCTTACTTCAAATACCTTATCTGCGTAAGAGGCAAGAACAGATTCGTGGGTTACAATAATGAATTGCAAACCTAACCGCTGACTAAGTTCCTTAATCATACGTGATGCCTTTTCCTGATTGTCAGCACTAAGGAAGCGTAGTGGCTCATCCAGTATTATGGTTGCCCGTGTACGTGGGTGAGCCATACTCCATGATGCAATACGTAAGGCAAAAGCCGCCACGTCCACCGCTCCTCCACCACTTGCTGTTAGAGGATCCATTTCACTATCTCCTTTTATAAATAACAAATCACATTCAGTTTTATTGCGTCTTTGTACAAAATCAACCTTTAGTTGATATGGATCATTAAAGACGCTTTCCAAGGCTAATGAGGTTACATCAGAAATATGAAACTGAAGTTGCTGTTGCGTTTGTAATCCTACTTCCCGAATAATTTCCCTGGCCTTCTCATGCCGTTTAAATTGTTTTTGTGAAAGAAGTAGTGCCTGTTCTTTTTCAGCAAGAGTTCTTTCAATTTGTATTTTCTTTCCCCGTTGTCTT
>JAKPTX010000177.1 GCA_029570835.1 Bacteroidota bacterium | reverse complement strand
ATTATATTATGTTCTGAATGACAGGCTACTGGCATTCTCATCTGAATTAAAGAGTTTCGCTTTTCTTGAGGATTTCAGCTTTGTTTTAAATAGTGAAAAGCTAGATGAATTTTTGCTTTTCAGGAGCAACATAAACGGGACTCTTTTATTCGGGGTTGAGTCGCTGGAACCGGGTCATTACCTTGTTTATAAAGCTGGTCATAAGGTTGTAAAAAGAAGATATTTTGATGTGAATGACTACTGCCGGAGTAAACGTCTTGGGAGTCTCGACTCCTTTAGTAACGAACTTAGGGAATGGCTGGACAGAAGTGTTCGCAGTCAGCTGGTGAGCGATGTAAAACTGGGATGTCAGCTCTCCGGGGGAATAGACTCATCACTCGTAACATGGCTTGCTAACAGTAACACCGAAAAGGGCAGGCTTGAATCAGTATCCATTGTATTTAAAAACAAGTTGTTCAGTGAGGAGAGCTATATTGACAGGGTTACGGAAACTTTGGGAATAAAAACACATAAATTTTTGTTGGACAATGAGTACTATCTCTCTAATCTAGAGAAATCAACATGGCATCTTGAGTCGCCTCTGAATCACCCTAATACTGTAGCTATTTACAAGTTATCTCAGAGCGCAAAAGACTATGTTACAGTACTTCTGAGCGGAGAGGGCGCAGATGAGGTTTTTGGCGGTTATAAACGGTTCTATGATATACAATATCCTTTCAGCGTCAATAAGCTGTTGACTGAATTGAACAAAAACCTGAATAGTCCTTCAGAATTGTTTCGCTACTGCTTCGACAACACGCAACGTGCGATTATGTCAAATTCCTACATGACACCATATCTTGCCGGCATGCTGAAAAGAGACTTCTCACGCGAAAGGGCTTTATCTGACAGGCTAGCATTGTATGATACGCTGTCAGGCTCCGAGTTTGATAAGCAGGTTAAATATGAGATGAGGTCTTTTCTTCCGGATCTTCTTATACGCCAGGATAAAATGTCAATGGCTCATTCAATTGAAAACAGAGTACCATTTCTTGATAATGAAGTTGTAAAAGGGGCCTTTTCAATACCCGAAGAATTTCTCATGATGAGAAAAAGCCCTCATGGAAGGAACAGTGAAAAGTATCTGCTGAAAAAAATAGCAGCAGCTACTTTTGGTGATGATTTTGCCTTTCGTGACAAAATGGGTTTCGGGATACCAGTGAAAGAATTCTTTTCTGACGAAAAGTTCAGGGAGTATATGAATAACCAGGTGCTGCCAGGCATCAGGCACCGGGGCTTATTTTCCTATAAGGTTGTTTCAGGATGGTTTGAAAATATCAAAACCTTAAAGTATACTGAAATGGAGGCTTTATGGATTGTTATCTCATTTGAGATCTGGGCTGCAATTTATTTGGACAAATGTTATGTTAATAGCTATACATCGATCTAAGGATTTATTCAGCGACAGGTGGATTCCATATTGTGAATCAAACAATATTGACTATAAGCTCGTTGATTGTTATAGAACGGATATTATTGATCAGCTGTCTGATTGTGATGCTCTTATGTGGCATTTCAATCATAAGAGCCCTAAAGCAAGTAAGTTTGCAAGACAACTTATTTATGCTGTTCAGGCTGCAGGCAAGGCTGTTTTCCCTGATTATAACACAGTATGGCATTTTGATGATAAAGTAGGACAGAAATATTTGCTTGAAGCGATCAATGCTCCTCTCGTGCCTTCGTATGCATTTTATGATAAAAAGGAAGCTATGGACTGGGCCAGAGGAGCAATTTATCCTAAAGTCTTTAAATTACGGACTGGTGCAGGTTCAGACAATGTCAGGCTTGTTAAATCCAGGAATGAGGCATTTAGATTAATTAGAAAAGCCTTCGGGAAAGGATTCGTACAATACGAAGCCTGGAGTAACCTTTCAGAACGTTTTCGTAAGTACCGATTGGGAAAGACTACTTTATGGGATGTTATGAAAGGAGTAATACGGCTGGCCTATACTACTGAATTCTCAAGAGTTGCCGGGCGTGAAAAGGGATATGTATATTTTCAGAACTTTATTTCAAACAATGATCATGACATTCGCGTGGTCGTTATAGGCGATAAGGCTTTTGCAATTAAGCGACTTGTTCGGAAGGGTGACTTCAGAGCTTCCGGAAGTGGCGAAATACTTTATGATAAATCACTGATTGATGAATATACTATCAGACTCTCCTTCAAGACCTCAGAGAAACTTAATGCTCAATGTGTGGCATTTGATTACGTTTATGAAGGTAAAAATCCTCTAATCGTAGAAATCAGTTATGGCTTTGCGCCTTATGGGTACGATCCATGTCCTGGTTATTGGGACCGCGATCTCGTATGGCATGAAGGAAAATTCAACCCTTATGGCTGGATGGTTGATAATCTGTTAAAGAGTTTGAATAATAAGGGATAAAGCCCGGAATCTTGCCGAAAGCCAGGTTATATATGGAAAGAAAAAAGCTGTGTCTTGTAATACCGTCTCTTCAGGCAGGAGGTATGGAAAGAGTAATGTCAGAACTTATCCAATATTATTCTTTCAAGAAAAACCTGGAATTGCATCTTGTAATTTATGATAATGTAAGAGATATCTTTTATCCTGTTCCTGAAAGTGTTCTGGTGCATCTGCCTCCTTTCCCGTTCAACAACAGTGCGAGAACCATTTCCACATTCAGAACATTGCTCTTTTTGAGAAAGACAGTTAAGAGCATAAAACCTTCAACTATTCTTAGCTTTGGTGAATTTTGGAACAGTTTTGTACTATTATCCCTTTTGGGGCTTCCTTATCCTGTATTTATTTCTGACAGATGCAGTCCGGAAAAAAAATTCAATACCCTGCATTCATTATTAAGGAGATTGCTTTATCCTAAATCCAAAGGGATAATTGCTCAGACAAAGATGGCTAAAGATTATTACCTGAGATTCTTCCATCATAAGAACATCAGGATTATAGGCAATCCCATACGGATTATTTCACCAAAAAAAGAAAATGAAAAAGAGAATATCGTTTTAATGGTGGGAAGATATATTAATACAAAGAATCAGGACAAATTAATCGATCTGTTTCTTGACTTGGATATAAAAGGGTGGAAGCTTATATTAGTTGGTTATGATCATCTAAAACAGAATATTTCGAATAAACTCGAGGAAATAATTAATAGAAGAAACGCACATGACAGAGTAATTCTTACCGGTAAACAGGCTGACGTAGATTCCTATTACAGACGTAGCAAGATATTTGCTTTTACATCTGTTTCTGAAGGTTTTCCAAACGTAATTGGAGAAGCAATGTCGGCAGGATTGCCGGTTATCGCATTTGATTGTATTGCAGGTCCTTCTGAACTGGTAATAGATAATCATAATGGTTTTCTCATTCCTTTGTCGGATTATGTACAATTTGCTGACAAACTCAGAGTTATAATGAAAGATGAAGGTCTCAGAATGAAACTGGGAAGGAATGCCGTTGAATCCGTTAAGCGATTCTCGATTAAGGTGATAGCGGAAGAATATCTTGAGTTTATTCTTGGAAGATAGCAATTCAATGGACCAACAACATATGTATTGGTGGGGAGATTAACTGAAAATATTGTATAATAATATGTTTCATGATAATATATTCTTCCCGTCTCATCGGGAGATTAAATATCATTGAGCACTTAAATCTTGTGTTATGAAAGTATTAATCACCGGTGGAGCCGGTTTTATTGGATCAGCTGTTGTTCCTGCAATAATGAATGACGGCTATGATGTATTTGTCCTTGATAATCTTTCTTTTGGGAACAGAGAGTTTATAAGTGTAAAAGATGACCATTTTTTCCTTGCTGATATCAGGGATGAACTCATGGTAAAAAAAATTATACGCAAACTCCAGCCAGAGCTGATTATTCATCTTGCCGCTATTCATTTTATTCCTTATTGTAATCAGCATCCCTATGAGGCGGCAGATATAAATATTAGGGGGACTATGAATATTCTTAATGTAGCCCGGGAAATCCGGACACTTAAGAGGCTATTTTTTGCTTCCACTGCTGCTGTTTATCCAATTGAAGATAAGGCTTTAAAAGAGACTCATAGACTTCACCCAATGGATATTTATGGATTAACCAAACTTACAGGTGAGCATCTTTGCCATGAATTCTACCTTGAGACAGGTGTTGATACAATAATTTGCCGCTTTTTCAATGCATTTGGCCCGAATGAAACAAATCCACACCTTATTCCGGAAATTGAATCACAGCTAAGGAAAGGTCTTCGAACAATAAAGTTGGGGAATCTTACTCCAAAACGTGATTTTATACACACTTATGATATGGCTTCAGCTGTCAGGAAGCTAATAACAATGGAGAAAATGGGGTATGACATCTATAATCTGGGGCGTGGAATTGAGTATTCAGTGGTTGAAATTGTAGAAGCATTTGAACGTCAGATTAAAGAAAAAGTTAACATTGAAGTTGACCCCGGGAAAATCCGTAAAGTTGAAAGAGAACACCTGCTTGCTGATGTCTCAAAGCTTAAAAATATCGGATGGGAACCTGAATGGGGTATTGATGACGGAGTTAAAAACTTAATAGAAAATTGGTAAAATGGATAATGTTAGTGTAGATCTGTCAAATAAAAGACTGAAGGTAGGAATTCTCTTTTATTTTAGTTCCCAGTGGATGGGTGGAATTATCTATATTATTAACCTGGTTAAGACACTCAATTTTTTGGATGACAAACAAAAACCGGAGATTTATTTGTTTTATAAAGCAGATCTTAAAAAGTTCCTGAACGAATTCGATTACCCATACATTAATAAAATCGAATGGCAATTCCCTCCGTTTTTGTCAGGTACAATTCGTTCCTTGATTACACGGAAAAACGTTTTCGTCGAGAGTCTTCTGAAACAGTATGAACTTGATGCAATATTCCCGATTCACGATTTCCCTGTTAGGACAAGGACAAAAACCAAACTTATTTCTTGGTATGCTGACCTTCAACATAAGCACTATCCTGAATTCTTCTCAAAAAGACAAATTGCAGGACGAAACCTCAGAATCAAATTCATCCTGAAAAATTGTGACTATATGGTACTTTCAAGTAATGATGTCTTGTCCGATTTCAAGAAATTCTTTGTTATTGGCACGACTCCTTTGGTACATATTTATCATTTTGTTTCTGTTATTGATAATCATAACGATATAGATGGCAGATTAATAAGAGAAAAGTATAACTTGCCCGAAAAATATTTTCTGATTTCCAATCAATTTCATAAACACAAAAACCATCGTGTTGTTCTTTTGGCAATTGCTAATCTGAAAAAGACGGGTAAAAAGCTGCACATTGCCTGTACAGGTAAATTGCCATCTGCATCTTTCTCTCCATATATGGAAGAAATACATCATATAATAAGGGAAAACGAGATTCAGGATCAGGTTACAATGCTTGGTGTAATTTCAAGATCTGATCAAATTCAGATTATGAGGCACTCCCAGGCAGTTATCCAGCCAAGTCTTTTTGAAGGGTGGAGCACGGTGATTGAGGATGCGAAATCATTGCAGGTACCAGTTATTGCATCTGATCTGAAGGTCAACATAGAACAATTAGGGGATGAAGGGCGTTATTTTAGTCCTCATAATCCCGACGAATTGGCTTCTATCTTAGCAAGTTATCCGGCAAGAAATCTTGAAGACATGTTCTATATGCCGTATGAAAAACGTGTAAAAGAAGGTGCTGAGACTCTCCTGAGGATTTTCATGGATAAAAGACAGTAAGACCTGTCTGACATGCATTTTCTTTTCAATTACCATAAGCGTTTTTAAATTTTTGAAAGGGATTGTATTCATAAATCAGGATTCCGGGTACCTGATGATTGATATCATCACAGAATACGTTAATAAAGGTTACGACTGCATCCTTTTTACAGGCAGACTTGTCGAACGTAACCGAAAATTACCGCAATCCGTGAAGATTGAAAAAATAATAAGGTACAAACGTACATCAAAGTTGTATCGATTATTTACATGGAGTATAGGGTTTATTCAGATTTTGACAAAACTGTTAATAAAATATCGTTCCGATGAACTTTTTATCGTTTCCAATCCGCCTTTGGCTCCGCTGTTACCATTGTTTTTACAGAATCAATTCTCTCTCCTGATATTTGATATTTATCCCGATGTACTTGTAGAACTGGGATATTCAGCGCCCACATCCGGAATAGTCTGGTTGTGGCAGAAACTTAACCGGAAAATATATCCCAAAGCCAGGGAAGTTTACACTATTTCTGAAGGCATGGGCCAGGTTCTGAAAAAATACAGGAGTGAAGCATCACTAAAGGTAAATTATATATGGACAGATAATACCTTTTTCACTCCTGTCAGCCGGGAAAATAATCATTTCATAAAAGCACATAATCTATCCGGGAAGTTTGTCGTTATGTATTCGGGTAATTTAGGTTTGGCTGGAGATGTGGAAGTTATGATCAGTGTTGCTGGTATGATTTGCAGAGATGATATTGTTTTTATCATCATCGGTGAAGGTGCGAAGAAGAAATTAATATCCAGTAAGATAGAGGCGCTGGGTCCTGAAAAGAAAAATGTCATTCTGCTTCCATGGCAACCTGTCGGGCAGTTGCCCTATACCTTTTCAGCGGCAAGTCTGGCTGTTATTTCGCTGGGTGCCGGGGCATCAAAACTTGCAATTCCGAGCAAAATATTTAATTTCATGTCAGTTGGGGCTCCTTTACTATGTATTAGTGAGGCCGGATCTGAAATTGAGAGACTTGCTGAAAAATATAATTGTGGAAAAAACTTTGAACCATCAGATATTGAAGGCATTGCCGGGTTCATACAAAAAATGGCGGATAATAATGTTTTAATGGAGGAAATGAGGATAAATTCTCTGCTTGCCTCCAGAGACTTCTCTGTGAAAAATGCCAGGAATTTCCTGCCTGATGGCAACATTGCCTTCAACGATTGAATTTACTGAGATTACTGTTTGTAGAAACATTATGTACAAATCCTTTTTCAAACCTTTATTTGACTGGCTTATTTCATTTGTGGCGATTATCATTCTTATACCTCTTTTTCTGGTAGTGGCATTGGCTATTAAAATTGATTCTCCAGGCCCGGTTTTTTTTCGTCAGGAACGCCTTGGCCGTTTGGGCAGAGTCTTTAATATTTACAAATTCAGATCCATGCGAAATGATATATATATCCCAGTGGGTTCAGTTATAGTATATGAAAATGATCCTCGGATAACCAGAGTTGGAAAGTTTATTCGTAAAACAAGTATAGATGAGTTGCCTCAGCTATTTAACATTATCAAGGGAGAAATGAGCTTCATTGGTCCACGACCACCAGTAACAAATTTTCCAAAGAAATATGACGAATATAGCGAAGAAGAGAAATCCAGGTTTTATGTAAAACCTGGATTAAGTGGCCTGGTGCAAGTCAGGCAGAGAGAAATCAACGATTGGAATCTGAATATCCCGGTCGATCTGGAATATGTAAGAAACTATTCCTTCTTTTATGATTTGAGACTATTTGTCTGTTCTGTACTTAGTTTCTTCAGGACAGATAATATATATACCAGGATATAAATCGCTTGACCTTATACCCGCATGAAAACAATTGCTATTCATCAACCTAATTACATTCCCTGGCTTGGGTATTTCTATAAAGTTTATTTATCAGATGTTTTTGTATTTCTGGACGATGCGCAATTTTCGAATAAAGGCATGCATAACTATCATTATATCAAAACTCCTCAGGGGGCCTTCCGTCTTAAAATTCCAGTGCTGGGGGCTTTTGGATCTAGTATTAATGAGGTAACTACCAATGATGCACTTGGATGGAGAGAAAGACACTTAAAAACAATCGAGTCGAATTATAAGAAAGCTAAATTCTTTGATCTCGTTTATATGGATTATAAGTTATGGTTAGATAATAGTTGCATTAATTTGGCAATGTTTAATGAACAGATAATAAGGTTTATTTGTGGCAAGCTTGGTTTCAAAACTGAATTTGTGAGATCATCTTCGCTGGACGTTATAAGCATGCAGGAAAAGAGAATTATAGAAATTTGCACAAAATTGCATGGTAAAATATACTACTCCGGGACAGGGGCGAGAGCATATCAAAATGAAAAGAATTTTGAGAAAAATGGCATAACGCTTAAATACATTGATTATGAGCCATTTGAGTATCCTCAACTGTGGAATGGTTTTCAAAAGAATGTGACAATAATAGATTTTTTGATGAATTGCGGGTACGATTGGGATAGAGTGGTCACCAACCAGAAAAAATGAAGAAAATGATATTTGATGACAGGCAGAAGATACTCATTGTGGCTCCTCATCCTGATGATGAGGTTCTGGGATGCGGTGGAACGATAAAGCGACTATCTCAACAAAATAATGAGGTTTATGTGTTGATTATGTCCAGGGGAAAGAAAGGCATGTATTCTGAGGAGAGAATTCATAATGTAAGATGTGAATCAATAAAGGCTCATGAGTTGCTTGGTGTAACTGATACTGTTTTTTTAGATTTCCCTGCTCCTGAACTTGATCTGGTATCCGTTTCAGAATTATCCCGGTCTATCTCTGAAGTTGTAAAAAAATTTAGTCCCGGAATTATTTTTCTTCCCCACAGGGGTGATATTCATCACGATCACAAGGCTGTTTTTAATGCGGGGTTGGTTGCAGCCAGACCAGGAATCATGTGTCCGGTGAAAAAGGTTTTTAGCTATGAAACCCTTTCAGAAACTGAATTGGCATCCCCATTTGGTGATGATACATTTATACCTGATTTTTTTGTTGGCATTACTCAGTCAATTGAAAGTAAGATAGCTGCCTTTAAATGCTTTAAGAGTCAGATCAGGAATTATCCGAGTTCAAGATCTCCGGAAGCCCTTGAAGCTCTTGCAAAACTAAGGGGATGTTCTGTGGGAATCCCTTATGCTGAGGCATTTATGACAATCAGGATTATCGAAGAATAGTAATTGCCTTTACGGAAAGTACAAGTCAAAAACAGTTTTTAAAACAGGATTAATAAATGTTAATAATATGAAAGATAAATTGATTTCTGCTTTAGCAGAAGCCCTGGAGATGGATTCTTCCCAAATCAAAATTGAAGATAATTTTCGTGATTATGATTCTTACAGCAGTCTCACTGAATTGTCATTATTGGCTATGCTCGACAGCGATTTTGGTATTGAGATTGAAATGAAAGAGTTTAATAACTACAAGACTGTCATGGATCTTGTGAAACTGGTCGAATCAAGATAAGGACCATGGGCTTACTTTCATTTCACAATGTTGGAATATCAGGACTTGCCGGAGCTGTCCCAAGGCATATCATAAACAACTATGATTATGACCTTTATTTTAAAAAAGAAAACATTAGGGAGATTATCGAAAAAATAGGAGTAAAGGAACGCAGATTCGCTGATATGAACACCTGTTCTTCCGATTTATGCTACGCGGCCGCTGAGAGATTATTGGATGATATGAAAATCAATAGAGAAGAAATTGACCTGCTTCTTTTTATTTCACAAACACCTGATTACAGGATGCCGGCTACATCAGTAATACTACAGGAGAGACTTAAGCTTCCGAGTTCAACAATAACCTTAGATATTAATCTGGGATGTTCTGCTTTCTTGTATGGGCTTACTGTTGCATATTCAATGGTTACTTCCGGAGGAATCAGAAAAGCACTCATTCTTGACGGTGAAACGCGATCAAAAGTCTATTCTTTAAAAGACCGAAAAACAGGTTTTCTATTCGGTGACGGCGGTGTCGCTGCACTGATAGAAAAGGGAGAGAATTTTAGGGAAAGCTGGTTCTCACTTAATTCGGATGGTTCACGTGCGTCTTTAATAAATATACCTGCTGGGGGATACCGTAAAATGAGTTCATGTGAGACCGTTAAGGAGAAGGTTGTTGATGAGTATGGAAATATACGCTCTGATGAACAGGGTTATATGAATGGAGCCGACGTATTTAACTTTGTAATAAGGGAGGTTCCCAAAGACTTCAACAAACTGTTGGAGTATTCAGGTACTAATGTTAATCTGATAGATTATTTCATATTTCATCAGGCGAATAAGTATATTAATAGTTTCTTGGCAAAGAAATTGAAATTACCTGAAGATAAGGTGCCTTCCACAATTGAGAAATTTGGAAATACTTCATCTGTATCCATTCCTCTTACTATCATTTCTGAGTTGGCTAATAAACTTTCTCTCCATAAAAGATTGCTTTTGAGTGGTTTTGGGGTAGGCTTAACATGGGGTACTGCGATAATAGAAGTTGATGGATGTTATGTGGGGGAGATTGTAGAAGTCTAGTGTTTTTTACACTATCATATACTATGTATAGGAAATACCTGAGGTCAGAAAAAGTAAATATAAAACATGCATTAGCATGAGTTCAGCATTACCATTCACTTTAAAGGGAAAGACTCTTATTGTAACGGGAGCATCATCTGGAATTGGCCGGCAATGCGCAATATCGTGCGCATTGATGGGCGCATCTATAGCTGTTTTTGGACGTGACGAAGGAAGATTGAATGATACTTTACAATCAATGGATGATCCGGAAAAACATATGTCATGTGCTATTGATTTGCTTGAATATGACATGGTTGGAGATGCCGTGCGTGAAGTAGTCAGGCAAAAAGGTCGTATAGATGGACTGATTAATTGTGCAGGTATTTCAACTACTCTACCATTGAACTCAATAACAACGCAGAGAATAGAGCATTTTCTTCGAACCAATGTGATTGCATCAATGAATATTACAAGGCATGCTGTTAAATCAGCACATTTCTCACTGACAGGAGGAAGCGTAATTTTCATCAGTTCTGTAATGGGAGTTGCCGGAGAAAACGGAAAAACTCTGTATTCGCTAACCAAAGGAGCACTTGTAGCTGCTGTAAAGTCAATGGCTATAGAGCTTGCTCCAAGGAAAATACGTGTAAATGCGATATCCCCTGGCGTTGTCGAGTCACCTATGTCCAGAAGCGCTGTCTATAGCAGAGATGCGGCGTCACTAAACAAGATACAATCACTGCATCCATTGGGGTTGGGAAAAGTTGATGATGTAGCCAATGCATGTATTTTCCTCCTTTCAGATGCTTCTGCGTGGATTACTGGTATCAACCTTATTGTAGATGGGGGCTATTTGGCAAAATAGTGTTTTATAAAGACAAAAATGACGGATGTAATCATTATCGGGGCTGGCGGTCATGCTGCTGAGATTGACGAATATATAATATTCAATGAAAAAGTCACGGGTAAAAAAGAGTTCAATGTAGTTGGCTTTCTTGATGATAATCCTGCTAATTATGCTCGTTATAAGCTTTCAGCACCGCATATTGGTGGAGCTTCTGACCATAAGGTTTTAAAGGATCATGCGTATATAATTGGTATAGCAAACTTGGATTCCAGACACTTTTTTGTTGAAAAGTATAAATCAGAAGGAGCTATTTTTATTTCATTTGTTCACATTGGTGCTTATTTATCTATGTCATCTTTAGTGGGCGAAGGGTGTGTCATAGGTCCCAATGTAAATATTGGACCTAATGTGACAATAGGGGCTTTTACTCTTATCAATTCTCGTTGTAGTATTGGGCATGACACAGTGATTGGAAATTTCAATTCAATAAGCCCCAATGTGTGTTTTTCAGGATTTTCACTGGTTGGTGATGATAATTTTTTTGGCATCAATAGCGCAACTCTTCCTTCGGTTAAAGTTGGAAACCGTAACAAAATTGCTGCTGGTATGATTCTCGATCAGGATGTCGGAAATGATACCGTAGTTTTTCATAGATTTAAGGAGAGAGTTTTCGCAGTGCCGAAGCAGAGAGAATAATTATGCAAAAAATGAAGTATTGGAATTATATTCAGCATCTGCTATAAAGGTCATCATATGCCACTCGTCTAAAGGGCGAGTAAAGAGATGTCCTTTCTGTCAGGCCGGGCCTTACCAGTCCGGCATCAATTAAACAGGTAATACATCCCCGGTAAAAGAGAGTCACATATCCTAGCCCAACCATACTTTCGGCTTCATGATGAGGCTGTTTTTGTTTATGACTCTTACTTTTTTGTGAACTTTCTACTATCGATTATTTTGTTATCTGAAGATACAGCAAGAATATATGTCCCTGGAAATAATTCACTTAAGTTGAATTCAATGACAACCTCATGCCCGTCGCCCTTCTCGTTGTATAAAGCTTGTCCTGATAAACTATAAACAGTAAAAAGTCTTTCAGAATCATTTTCTTTTGCCATTTCGACCTTAAAATGGCCTTCATTTGGGTTTGGATAAAGGCTTAGCATTGTTAAGCCTGGATTTTTTTCCTCATAAACAGTAAAATCTACTTCAGATGATTGAGAAACTGCTCCAAGGTTATCTGTTGCTATCGCAGTTACAAGAAATTGCCCCGCGTCAGCATTTTGCCAGTTAAATATCCAGGGAGCTTCGGTTAATACAGCTATAACCTTATCTCCAATCATGAATTCAATTTTGCTTATTGTTCCATCAGAATCTGAGGCCTCTGCTTCCAAGATTATAGACTCACTTTTCTTGAAAACCTTACCTTTATCCGGGCTTTTAATTCTTACAAAGGGTGATTGATTATTTCTGGAAGCAGATTTATTAACAACAATGGTGACCGGATCAGAAACCGTCCGTGCATTATTATTGTCAGTGGCAACTGCAGTAATCAGATAGTTACCTTCCGGCACATTTTTCCATTTGA
>JAKPTX010000172.1 GCA_029570835.1 Bacteroidota bacterium | reverse complement strand
TTGCGGTATTCCATCTCTCGAATGAACCGCTCAATAAGTTGTGAATGAATGTTTTTCATGATGGTTTGTTTTGAAGTTTTTTACTTCGAATTTACCATCAATTTACCGCCTCCGACTGGGGGCGGTTTAGTTCAACGGTTCTCGGCTTTGCGAAGTGGCGGATTTTCAGCACAAATGTTCATCTGAAAAACGAAACTTGAACCTTGCACTAAACTGTCATAGAAGCACTTAACCCGCCATTTTGCAAAACCGATGTTATGCCTTCGCCCTTCTTTTTCTGTCGTCTGTTTTGTTGTCATTTCGTGTCGGTTTCTATCGAGCGTTGGCTTGGTGGCTCTTTTGCAAAACTTGGCTTGTGTGTTGGCTTGAGCGGTTTTGCAAATGTGCCACCAATAGCGTGGGCTTATTCTTCTTTTTTGTCTCCGTTTTTTACCAAGTCTTCTGCTAACATTTTCGCTTGGGTGATTACCGTATCAACCGCTTTTTCTTGTAAGTCTGGCGGATAACCGTGTAGTCTTAATATTCTTCTGATGTTTCGTCTTAATGCTGATTGAACACTTTCTTTAATTGTCCAATCTATTGTCGTGCTGTTGCGGACGGTCTTTAGTAGTTCTTGGGCAATATGTTTTAAGATGTCGTCACCCAAAACGGCTACTGCACTGTTGTTTACTTCTAATGCGGTGTAAAAAGCATATTCTCTGTAATCCAATCCCAATTTGTCGCCACGTTTGTCGGCTTCTTTCATTTGCTCGGCAAAAGGGATTAGTACTTTCTCCAAAAACTCTACTGTGTCAATCATTCCGTTGTGATAGCGTTTGATGGCATCTTCCAACATTTCAGAAAATTTCTTGCTCTCCACCAAGTTGATTTTTGTCCGCTTCTTGATTTCGTCTTTAAGAAGTTTTTTCAATAGCTCAACGGCTAAATTCTTTTGTGGCAAGTCTTTCAATTCTTGCAAAAAGCGTTCGTCAAGGATTTCAATATTGGGCTTTTTCAGACCTGCGGCATCAAAAATGTCTATTACATTGTCGGTTGTGATGGCTTCTGAAATGATTTGCTTGATGGCGGTTTCCATTTCTTCGTCTGTTTTTCCGCCTTCGTTTCTGTCTGATATTTTTACCAACCTTGACTTGATGGCTTGAAACAAAGCTACATCATCACGAATGGCCATTGCCCGCTCGTGGGGAACAGAAATCGCAAAGGCTTTCAATAAGTTTTTGGTGTTTTCGGTAAAACTCTGCTCTCCGTTTTCCTGACTGAAAATGTAATCCACGATAACGGGAATGAATTTCAATTTTTCTTCGGGTGTAAGCGTGAAGAATTTACGCCAATCAAAATGCCTTAATTGATAGTCTATTGCTTCGTGCAGTTCCAACATTTTGGCAACTGCCAATTCCTGGTCAAGTGTGGGTTTGCCTTCGCCACCGCTTGCAGTGTAGTCAGCTAAGGCTGTTTTCAGTTCCTGTGCAATGCCCAAATAGTCCACCACCAAACCGCCTTCTTTGCCTTCGGTAAATACTCGGTTTACCCGTGCTATGGCTTGCATTAGGTTGTGACCACGCATTGGCTTGTCCACATACAGCGTATGCAAACAAGGTGCATCAAAACCTGTAAGCCACATATCCCGAACAATCACCAATTTCAAAGAGTCGCTTGGATTTTTCAAACGATCACCAATAGCTTTTCTTCTCGGTTTGTTGCGAATGTGGGCTTGCATATTCAAGGCATCACTACTGCTGCCTGTCATAATTACTTTTATTGTGCCTTTGTCGTCATCATCTGAATGCCACAAAGGACGGATTTTGATGATGGCTTCATAGAGTTCCACACAAATTCTGCGGCTCATACACACTATCATTGCTTTGCCTTCCAATACTGCGTTGCGTTGCTCGAAGTGATAGACCAAATCTTCTGCAATTTTTTGAAGTCGGTTGGGGTTGCCTACAATGGCTTCCAACCGTGTCCATTTTGCTCGCATTTGTTGGCGGTTGCTCAGTTCTTCCCCTTCGGTGAGCTCTTCAAACTGCTCGTCTAGGCTTACTTTTTCGTCTTCGTTAAAATGGACTTTTGCCAAACGGCTTTCATAGAAAATCGGAACGGTGGCTTTATCGTTTACGGCTTGCTGAATGTCGTAAATGTCCACATAGTTACCGAAAACGGCTTGGGTGTTTTTGTCGGTGGTTTCAATGGGTGTGCCTGTGAAGCCGATAAACGTGGCATTAGGCAAAGCATCACGCAAATGTTTGGCAAAGCCATCAATAAAATCGTATTGGCTTCTGTGGGCTTCATCTGCAATGACTACAATGTTTTTTCGTTCGCTTAGAGCCTGTATGTCTGCACCGATATATTCTACACTTGGTTCGTTTACTACATTTTCATTTTCGGGCTGCACAATGTCGGTGGGCATTGGCATAAACTTCTGAATGGTGGTAAACACAATGCCCCCTGATGCCACTTTGAGCAATTGGCGTAATTCCTTGCGGCTTTCTGCTTTTTGGGGTTCTTGCCTTAAAAGTTGCTGGCAATTGGTAAAAGTTTCGTGCAATTGTTCGTCCAAGTCGTTTCTATCGGTCAGGATGACCAAAGTGGGATTTTCCATTCTCGGCTCAATGATGAGCTTGCCTGAAAAGAATACCATACTCAAACTTTTGCCGCTTCCTTGTGTGTGCCAAATCACACCGCCACGCCTGTCGCCATTGCTTCCGCTGGCGGTTACAGTGCTTTCTAAGGCTTTGTTTACGGCATAATATTGATGATATGCAGCTACTTTTTTCAGTGTTTTGCTGTCGCTTTTTTCAAATACGATAAACTGACGGATTAAGTCCAACAGCGTGTGTTTGTTCAACATTCCGTGAAACATCACTTCCATTTGGGGTTGCAAATGGTCGGCTGTGGTTTGTCCGTCTTTGGTTTTCCAAGTCATAAACCTGCCGTAATCGCTGGTAATGGTGCCACAACGAGCATCCCAACCATCACTGATAACGAGCAAACTATTGTAAGTGAAAAGAGAAGGAATGGCTTGTTTGTAGGTTTGCAGTTGGTTGAATGCCGATTTCAGGTTGGCGTTTTCGTCCACAGCATTTTTGAGTTCTATCACTACCAAAGGCAAGCCGTTTACAAACAGGATAATATCGGGGCGTTTGTTTTGATTTCCTTCTACTACTGTAAACTGGTTGATGGCTACAAACTCGTTGTTCTCGGGGTTTTCAAAATCAACGATATAAATTTTCTCGCCACGAATCCCGTTTTCGGTTCTCATTTCCACATCTACGCCATCTGTCAGGTAGCGGTGAAATGTTTCATTGTTGATTATGGCATTGGGGCTTTCGGTACGTAATACTTTTTTCAGGGCATCTTCTTTGGCATCTTGCGAAATGTTGGGATTGAGTTTGTCAATGGCATCACGCAAACGAGTAACCAACACCACTTCATTGTACTGCCTTTCGGGGTGCTCACCATCAGGGGAAATGACTGTTCCCAACTGATAGGTATAGCCCAAACCTTGCAGGTAGCTAAGGGCAATTTCTTCTATTTCGTTTTCGGTGATGCTATTTCTCATACTATTTTTAATTGTCCGCTCATTAACTTGGGTAGAAGTGTGTCACGGGTTTGGGTTAATGATTTTATGTTGTATTCGTTTTCTAATATTTTTTCCATTATCGGACTTACAATCACATCAAATTCTTTCAGGATGTCTTCACCCGGCATAAATGCTCCAATATTTGAAAATTGTGAAGTATTCATATTCAAGGTTGCAGTACCACCGCTTGCAGTAGCTAAAAAAGTGTCCTTCATTGATGTGGTAAGAAAATAGAGAAAGTATCTTGAGTCTTTATTTTTTGGAACAATTGAGTTTATCTGTTGATTAGTTTGACAAGGTTCTGGATTAATACAAACCAATCCTACTGTTGCAATAGAACTAACGCAAATTGAGAAAGGTGGTATTGTTTTATTTGATTGTGAATTCAATCCTTCTTCAGTTAAGCTGTCGGTAGTTTCAATGATAAAAACCGAATTATGCATATCAGGTATTTTAATGAACATATACTCGCCACCGAAGTATTCTTTAACAGCTTTTGATGGAGTTTTGCCGCAAACGATTTTGCCAAAATCTTTTATCAAACATCTATTCCATCCCTTCGGCAGTCCATCCACCAACTCGCCATCAAAACCGGGGAAGTTGAAATTGACAAACCACTCTTTGAAAATGGCTTGTGCCATAGCTTCCAAAGTTTGGTTCATTTGCAGGTTGAGTTCTATTTTGTCGTCAAGGGAAGAAAGGATTTGGGCTATTTGGCGTTGGGTGGCTTTATTTTCAGGGATTGAAACTTCGATATTATCGAATGTTTGTTTTGTAATTGTATCAAAAACAGCACCGTGAGTGTTTTTCTTAATCTTACCTATGCTGTATTTGAGCAAATAATAGAGAAAATTGTTTTCTGTCTTATCATTCGCATAAATACCATAACAAGACTGATTAAATGCCATATCTCTACCTAGAACAGCCAATTCACCAACTGTACCACGGGCAGAAATAATGATTTGCCCTTCCTTTAATATTTTTGTGCTGCTTTCATTTAGTCCTTTTTCGGTAATTGATTTTTCGGTTTGGTAAACCTTTTTTATGCTTTTACCAAAATCAACAACAGATAGCCACGGAATTTCTCCATTCCAATATTCTGGAACAGTAGTTTTGGGTGTTCCACCACCGACCAAATTAATTAAATCTGACAACCTATATGTTTTCCACTCGCTCATTCTAAATCACCATTTTTGTAATACACCAATTCGCATTCTTCTAAAGTCCGCCCAAGCCGAATGAATAAGCCCAAGCCATAGTGATAGTCGTTCTGTTCTTGATGTGTAAAGCCACGAAGTTTTTCATCATCCCTGCCATTTCCGCTCCAATAGCCTTTGAACTCAATCACCACAATGTTTTTATCATTGAATCCCCTATGATGCAAAATGATGTCAGGCAAAATCCCTTGTGGGGCCTCAAAGCCTTCCATATTTTTCGTGTTATGCAGATTGCGGTTATACTCCGCATCAATTGTTAAGTCGGCATCATCCCCAAAAGATGTAAGTTCAATGATTTCAGAAAAGTAAAGACCAAACCTGAAAGAAATTGACCTTTCGTGTGCTCGTCTTTCAATCAGAGAAAAGTCCTGACTGTAAACTCGTTCTAATGCAGATGCGATAGCTCCTTTTATTTCGGCTGTTTGGTTATTGGTTAGTATCATATTGCTTGCGTTGTTTTAAATTGCTGAGCGAATAGCTCAGACAGAAAAAAGTAGGATGTTAAATCCTTGGGCTTCTCTGTTTTAGGCTTGGATATAAATCGAATCCTGTCTTCTCCAACCGAAATTAGTCCGATATTGTGCTCTTTAAGCAAGTCTAAATCCACTCGGTGGATGTTTTTTTCAGGATAGGCTAAATAGGATTGATGGGAAAAAAACTTGTACCGCAAGGCTTGATAAAATCCCGATTTCCAATCATTTAGTTTAGCTTCAACTGATAATAAATTTCGGGTGTGAGCCTTGTACTTTCTATTCCTTTTTATCACTTCACCATCATATTTAATAAAATCATTCACTTCAAGTTGAATAAGCAACTTCTTAAGCTTGTTTTTGTCTAGGTTGCTTTTCTGTAATTGCTTTGTTGTTATATGCTTATTCTGTTGAAACAGGTTGACAAAAAGAGACATTAACGCATAGTCATTTAAAAATAAATCTTCATCATTCATTTCCGTTGTAAAGACCAAATCTGCAACACCATTTCCTGTGCTGAATTCAGTGGCAATGTATTCTGTTTTGAAAACCTTGGAAAGGTTGTCAATCAATACTGGTATCATTTCACTTTCGTATCTAAACATAGTACTATCTTATATTTTCAAAAACTTCTTTCCAAACTAAAAGGTGTTTGTAGTCATCACGCTTATAAACGGCTGTCAAGCGTTGATAATTTCTTATTGCTGCATCAATTCTATTTAAAAAATATTCTCGCTTGTCCGTAGTGTTTTTAATTGTCTCTACTTCTTGGGTTACCGAATGAATGTAATGCAGTTTATTGTTCTGTGCTTGTATTACATCTTCTGCTGCTTTACCACGGCAGTATAAACACTGACAAGCACCCAAAACACTTGAAATTTGATTTAATCTGGTCGGTCTTTTCTTTTCAATGGAAACGGAACCTAACAACTCAGGGAAATAATACCTTTCGTAAAGATTAAATCCTTGAGTTCTATCTTTGTGTAATTCTTCGCTAAAACTTTCAAACCTTGCTGCACCTGCGGAAAAACCTGCCAAACCTAATGAAATAAGCCCCAATCCCAAGCTATTCAAACGTCCTGCAATTACTGGTCTCCCTGTAAATCTTTGAAGTTTCAATAGTGCATCAATGTAATGATAAAGAGTAACTGGTGTAGTGTTCTTATCAATACCATCTGCATACACAATATATCCATCACATTCGTGGGCAGAATAATAGTTTAGAAGGTCATTTTTGTATTGGTTGTCGGTTAGGCTACCGCTATTTATACATATACCTGCATAAAGTTTTTTGTCAGCATACTCAGGTATTGAATTTTTATAATCAATGGCTTCTTTGAGTAACTTAATGTCCAAATCAAACCATTGTTCTACTGGATTTTGCTTGTATGTAGGTAACACATTCGTGTTATGCGTATAATGATAAGGAGAAACAAAAATGTCAGCACCTAATTTAGCTTCTTCATCAATTACAAGTTTTACGTATTCCTGCTGTTTTCTGTATGAATTGAGATAGGCAGGTGTAATCACTTCAAAATTTTCCGGACAGTATGGAAGTTTTTTCAGCCCCACTGTGTCCGTATATGTGTCGTAAGCGAAACGAACAGTTTCAGGGTCAATTATGGTGCAAAATTCAGTGCCCTGAATACGCTGTAAAAGCTTTTTCTGTTGAAATTGGTGGATTGCAGGAAAATCCACATTCAATTTATCATTGTGGTCTTGGAAATATATGTCTAAAGCGGAACCTTCATTCCATAGACGCAACACAAATCTCGGACTCAAATCATATTCACGCTTTGGAATTGCTTCATCTGATTCAAAGACAGAAATCAATTCGTCTATATTCAAATAACGTTGATAGGGATTCTTCTCAAGAAGTTTAAAAATTATGTTTTCATATTTGTTTTTGATATCAGCAAAGTATTTTCTTGGGGGTATAGGGTTTTCGTTCTTTATCTTATCAATTAACTCGGGAAGATTGTTAAATTCATAAGGAACTTTTGAAGTTAACATTTCATATAGAATTACTCCTAAGGTGTATAAATCGCTTCTCTTGTCAATATTTTTACTGTCTGTTATTTGTTCAGGTGATGAGTAAAGCGGAGAGCCTAAAAAATTACCTGTACTTGTCAGGGTTGTATAGTCAATTACTTTAGAAATTCCGTAATCTAGAATTTTAACTTTATCTCCATTCACAATTATATTTTCAGGCTTCAAATCCCTGTGAATAATTCCTTTGCCATCATCATTGCCCCTGATTTGGTGTAATGCTTTGATACCTTGTAGTATATTTTTAAAAATGGAAATGATTTGTCCTTCGCTTTGAAGGGCATTCCTTTTAATTAGCTTCTGTAGTGTCTCTCCTTCGGCAAATTCCATTACCAAAAAGTAAGATGGCACACTTAAATCACTGCCTTTGAAATCATCCACATATTTTATCAAGTAAGGATGATTAACGGTTTTCATTATATCAATTTCTCGCTGAATACGGTTGTTTTGCCCGCTTTGCTTGTATTCTTGAAGTATGTAATCTTCTCGGAAAACCTTAATCGCATATAGGCTGCCATCTTTTGTAGCCTTATATACTGAACCAAATCCACCTGCACCAATAAATTCGGTGAAGGTATATCCATTCAGTGTTTGATTTATTAGAGCCATATTTTCAAATTAAAAATCCAATTTTCTCTAAGTTAACTTTTATCGCTTCGTCCAATTCATTCGCTTTCTGCATTTGTTTTGAAAGGGTAGAAGTGAGCATTTGCATTTTCTCGTCAAATGCTTGTCCATCTTCTTCCACTTCCTTAAAGTCAATATATCGCCCCGGGGTCAGGATATAGTTGTTTTTGCGGATGTGCTGAATGTTGGCAGACTTACAAAAACCTGCAATGTCTTTGTATTCGGCAAATTGCTCTTTGCTTCGCCACTTGTGGTAAGTATCGGCAATGTTGACAATGTCGTTGTCTGTTAGTTCACGCTGTTTGCGGCTTATCATTGTGCCAAATTCCCGTGCATCAATAAAAAGCACTTCATTGGTTCGGTTTCTGAATTTGGTGGTTTCGGTTTTGTTGCGAGCCAAAAACCACAAGCAAGCGGGAATTTGCGTGTTGTAAAACAACTGCGAAGGCAAAGAAACCATACAATCCACCAAGTCGGCTTCAATCATTGCTTTTCTGATTTCGCCTTCGGTGGCTATTTCAGAACTCATACTGCCGTTTGCCAAAACAATGCCTGCCGTTCCGTAAGGGGCAAGTTTACTCACAAAGTGTTGCAGCCAAGCGTAGTTGGCGTTTCCTGTTGGCGGTATGCCGTATTTCCATTTGTGGGTTTCGGCTTTGTTGATATTGTAATCGCTCACGTTAAAAGGCGGATTGGCAATAACATAATCCACTTTCAATTCAGGGAATTTGTCGTTTATCAAGGTATCGCCCAATTCTATTTTGGCATCAATCCCACGGATTGCCAAATTCATTTTTGCCAATTTGTAAGTGGTCGGGTTGCTCTCTTGTCCGAAAATGGAAATTTTTCCTTTGCGGTGTTCGTGCATTTCAATAAAGCGTTCGCTTTGCACAAACATTCCACCGCTACCACAACAGCCGTCATACACTCGTTTTTCAGGTTCGGGGGCGAGCATATCCACCAAGATTTTCACAATGCTTTGCGGTGTATAAAACTGTCCGCCTTTTTTGCCTTCGGCATCTGCAAACTGTCCCAAGAAATATTCAAACACAAAGCCTAAAACGTCTTTGCCTTTTCCGTTTCCACCTTTGCTCAACGTAATTGAGCCAATCAGGTCGATTAGTTCG
>JAKPTX010000163.1 GCA_029570835.1 Bacteroidota bacterium | reverse complement strand
CTGCCAAACTACGAAGGCAAAATAAAATTCACTTTACGCTATTCTATTCCTATTCCGGAATGGGTGAAAGAATCCGATATTCGTGGCTATGTTACTTTCTCTTCGGCTCAAAATTGGTATCCACGAAATCTTACAGGTCCGTGTAAGGTCTATGCACGCTTGATTAGTTCAACCTATTATACAATGGAACTCGGAACTCAATGCACGATTAAAGAAAAGGATGATATCCGCATAACTGAGGGATATTTTATTGATTCTCCCGCAGAACAATCAATTTTTAAAATTATTAAGGGCTAAATTAGCTCAGCTGGCAGAGCAACTGATTCGTAATCAGTAGGTCGGGGGTTCAAGTCCCCCATTTAGCTCCATTTGTTACAAAGAGAAATAGTGAGAGGGTTGAGAGGGTTGAGAAGGTTTATCTGGTTGAGAAGGTTTATCTGGTTTATAAGGTTTAGAGGGTTGAGAAGGTTGAGCTTCCATAAAAGCCCGTAGGGCGACACAAGGATAGCGATGGTGGCGTAAGCCCCTCGTAGAAATGAAAGCCCCGATTTTTTTCTTTTTTCCCTTACCTTGTAAAAAAAGCCCCTGAGGGCGACACAATGATGTAGAAGGTGGCATAAGCCCCTCGTAAAATTTGCGAAGTACCCCTGGGAAGTTTTGGCTTACAATTTTCACCCGCCTTCAATGAATACACAATCCACTAACTATTACACCTACAACCGAGTTTTTGCAGGTTTCGAATTAAAAAATTGTGAGCTAAAACAGAAAGCCCGCTCCCTTCCAACCGCATTACAACTAATCCACAAATTACACGGTAACGAAGAACAACCCCAGAATGCGAAAAAAGAAATAGCAAGTTCCTTCATCGTAAAATCTATATTCCTTCGTTACCGTTAGCATTGAGGGGAGGAGATAGCTCGGTTGCAAGTGTGCAGGGTTCTTGTTTTAACCCACAATTTTTAGATTGGTAAACCATTTGTAGCGCGGTTGGAAGTGTAGAAGCAAGAGAAGTGGTGATAATTGGGAGAGCAGGTGAAAATTGTAAGTCAAAACAAGCAGTAAACCATTTGTAGCGCGGTTGCAAGTATGCAGTTCTTGTTTTAACCCACAATTTTGAAATGAGG
>JAKPTX010000157.1 GCA_029570835.1 Bacteroidota bacterium | reverse complement strand
TCCACTGTACGATTCCAGGGAACAGGCGATGACATCATTCGTTTCCGGCGCTACGACCCCGACCAAAAACGCCTCTACATTAATAAAGATAAATACTTTGAAAATCTCGATCCAGAAGTCTGGCATTATCAGATAGGCGGTTACCAGGTCCTGGATAAATATATCAAAGACCGAAAAGACCAGCCTCTCACCGATCCCCGCCACATCATCCGCATCGCCACCGCTCTGGCAAGAACGCTTGAAATCCAATCTAAAATTGATGAATCTTTTCCAAGAATCAATCGAAATTATTTAGTATTATAGGTTGTCTAAAGGTTGAAAGAGGTAAATAATTATGAGTTACTTAAAACAGGAAGTAAAATTTTCTGAGTTAATAAAAGAACCAATGATCTTGCTTGAAATTTCGACAGCAGTTAATGAACCAAGGTTTGTTGAGGCTCTCTTAAAGTCTTCCATTATTCTTTCTTTTGCATATTGGGAAAGATTTGTTGAGGATATATTGTTAGAGGGTTGTGAATTCATATCAGAAGGGTTAAGAAACCCTAGTGATTTGCCCAAAAAAACACAAGAAAAAATCGCACTATTTTCTGTTAGTGAAAATCGAGAAAAAAACCCTGATGAGTTTACAAAATCAGTTTGGTCCTTTGCTGGTGATGGTTGGTCAGAACAATATATGAAGTTCGTTCACGAAAGGATTGACAGGATTAACACCCCCAGTATTCAAAATGTAAAGACGGTTTGTTTTGAGGTTTTTGGCATTAGAAATGTATTTGATGGACTTTCCACAGATTCCATGACAAATGAGGAATTAATAGAATTATTCGACGTCTTTATCGAAAAGAGACATAGATTGGCTCATGGTGATAGCACAGCACTGAAGAACACAACTCGCGAAGAAATAAAACAATGGCTTAATAGTGAATTGGTATTTGTTAACCATTTAGAATCGATGGTTTGGAGACAAATCGCCAAGATTACTATGGAAAGTGCAAAGGAATATGGGCTTATGTCTCGATACATTTACCAAATAATCGAGTATTTTCGTAGAAACGGACATAAGCCGGTAACAAATGAAGTATTCCAAAGCATTAGTCCAACGGCTAATTCTAATTACAATAAATTGGGTTATCTTCCTTGGGATTTATTAGATATTCGAAATCCAAAAGAAATTTTTCCAAAAGAACGATTGTTCGCTTTTATAGCAGGAAAATTGAAGTTGCCAAGCAAAATAGGCGTCTTAAAGAACCAACTAGCATTTCCTAAAGAGGATGCGGACTATTTGTCATACGAAGATATGTTAAAGCATTTTCAACAGAACTAATTATTGTTATCTTCGGTGAAACTAACTCTGACTAAAAAGGAAAGCAGAAATTATGTAGAAGAGTTTCTGGATAATGACAATGGGAAGAAATAAAAGAACCGCAAATCTTCTAAAGAGTGTTTATAATCATTGGGTATTTGTAGCCCTTATTCCATTTCTTTTTGCCTTGGTTGATTTTTTATTTCCGGAATTTATGCAAGATGTCTTCTCTAAAAAGCAAAGAGTTTACTTTCTTATTATCTCCCTATTAATTTTAATTTTGCCTCTGTGGATTACTCTATTAAAAAGATTTATTGAAATAATTAGGAATGGTTTGATATTTGATAAAGTGACGCAAGAAAAAATTGTACTTGAAGAAAGAATTCAATTACTTCTATCTAAGATATCTTACGTCGAGAATTCTTTAAATCGATGTGAATCCCAAAAAGAACAATTAGTTAGAAATGCTATTGAATCGGTTAATACCGGTAACAAATTTATTTTTGCAGATATTAGTTACGCATATTCGATTGACAAAGAAGTGTTCATCGTTATTCCTCAGATAGAGCGAATTCCTACGAATACTATCTTAGAATGCTTTCTGATTGACACTAAGGATTTTTATCTATTTGGTAAATTTGATGATCCAAAAGAAAAGGATGATGGCATTCATCTTTGTTGTATCGGAGAAACTGATCCAATGTTGTTATCTTTTGTCAAGTCAAACCAAAAAAGCTATTTGCGTCCAACGACCATTGCATTGTTGAGTAAGGAGAATTAGTGATGAAAAAACTCACAGAAGGTTATGTTGCCTACATATTGAATGAAAGGGAACTAGTATTAAACATTGGATCCAAGTCAGGGGTTTCGATTGGCATGAAATTTAAGATCCTATCATGTAAACCTACAACAATTTTTGACCCAATTACAGGGAAAATCATCGGCGAGATTAATCGTGAAAAAGTAAGAGTTATATGCACTGAAGTACATGATGAGTTTTCTATTTGTTCTACTTATAGATATATTCATAACTACCAAAGTATTGCTCGTATGTTTGAGCAAATGTCTGGACCTTCCTCAAATAAGGAGGAGATTGAGACATTAAGGGTAAACTCGTCAGATAAGCCAGCTCCTCTTGATGAAATTGATAGTTATGTAAGAATTGGTGATAAGTGTGTTGAACTAGTATGAAACCGCAATAATTGTCAATTTGTTTAGATGTCAGTAAACCAAGATAATTCCGTAATGTAAAGATGGACAACCCTTTACTTTATTTAATCTCAACCATTGAATTTGGGAAGATGATCACGCGATTAAATTCTTATAGAGAATTCACTATCCCTAAATATGATAAACTCGCTTTATCTGTTGGACTACTCTTTCACAGGGAAAGTCCAGCGGGAAGGACTGCGAAGGGATACCTCCGGGAGAGGTATTTTTTATAAGGTGGCTTGGATGGATGATAGAAAATTAATCAAAAAAGACGCTTACCTCCGCGAGATGGACCAGCGGGTGATAGTTTTTGACGGGGCGATGGGCACCATGCTCCAACTGCAGAAGCTGACGCCTGATGATTTCGGCGGGGAGCGGTACTTCGGCTGCAACGACTATCTTACGATCTCATGCCCGCAGGCGGTTGAAAAAGTGCACAACG
>JAKPTX010000146.1 GCA_029570835.1 Bacteroidota bacterium | reverse complement strand
AGTTGGTGACCAAAAAGACTCTTTGTCCCGGTTCCTGTTCTGTCGGTTTTCAAGGAGCCTTCCTCTTTGATTAACCTCATTAGATCAAGATATTGTTTCATAGTGGTATCTATTAAATTTGAGCATAAAAAGGGTGATGTTCACTATGTGAGGGATTTATTTCCGCATCTCTCACTTGTTGGCATAGTGAAACGTAGGGATAAGCGTCCTCCAGGCGGAAACCTTCCCTATCCATTATTTTTTGATAAGAGAGCGTGTGCAAATCAGTGAAGCCGTCACTGAACTCTATTTCTTCGTTATTAATGAGGATGGAGCGATAAGTTCGTCCCCCCTTTTTTTGAATTTCAAAAGGAAGAAAACGACAATCAATACTTAAAAACCAACGCACTCTCGCATGAGTCAATTCTATAAATCCTGAAGCTACCGAGGGAGTATGGGCGTGCACAACCAGATTCTGAACCGAACCGAAAAGATAGATGAGCAGGTCAAAAAAGTGAGAGCCGATGTTGGTAGTGATACCGCCCGATTTTTCAGGATCTGACTTCCAGGAATAGTAATACCACTGTCCCCTTCCGGTGATATAGGTAAGATCCACATCCCATTTCGTGGATTTTTTTTGCTGCTCCAACTGCTCTTTCAACTTGATGATGGAGGGATGGACTCTCAATTGCAAAATATGGTAAATATTTTTGCCGGTATCCTCTTCAATATTTCTTAAACCTTCAAAATTCCAGGGATTCAACACCAGCGGTTTTTCGCAAATCGCATGCGCACCATTGCGAAGCGCCAAACGGATATGGGCATCATGAAGGTAGTTGGGAGAGCAGACGGAAACGTAATCTACCTTTTGATCGGAATCAGACTTTAAGAGTTTGTACAGGTGGCGATCAAATCGTTCCGTTTCGTTAAAAAAGGAAGCATCCGGAAAAAAAGAGTCAATAATTCCCACACTGTCAGACTTATCCAGAATGGATACAACTTGATTCCCGGTTTCTTTAATAGCTTTAAAGTGACGAGGAGCCACATATCCGGCTGCTCCGATCAGTGCGAAATTATTCATTATATTTTATTTAATTGTCATTTTTAATATGTTGATTTCAGCTTCAGTCAACCATCTCCACTTCCCGCGAGGCAGATCTTTTTTTGTCAATCCTGCAAAAACAACACGGTCCAATTTAACCACTTCATACCCTAAATGTTCAAAAATTCGACGCACAATCCGATTTCTTCCGGAGTGAATCGTGATGCCTATTTCTCTCTTATTATCATTAACATAGGAAATTTCATCAACCTTAACCACGCCATCTTCAAGTTCAATTCCTTCGATAATTTGTTCAAAATCGGCAAATGATAAATTTTTGTTCAATTCAACAAAATAGGTTTTCTGAACTCCATGTTTAGGATGAGTTAATTTTTTGGTTAACTCGCCATCATTGGTAAAAAGAAGCAATCCGGTTGTATTTCTATCCAGGCGACCAACAGGATAAATTCTTTCCTTGCAAGCACCTCTGACCAGCTGCATCACATGTTTCCGATCCCTGTCATCTTCCATTGTAGTGATATAATCTTTCGGTTTATTGAGGAGCAGATATACCGGTTTTTCTCTTTGCAGAATTCTATCTCCAAAACGAACCTCATCGGTAGGTAACACTTTGGTTCCCAACTCTGTAACAACAACTCCATTTACCGTAACGGCACCCGTTTGAATCAAAACGTCAGCTTCACGACGAGAACAAACGCCGGCATTGGCGATATATTTATTAAGTCGAATGGGGAGATATTGTTCTTCATACTCTAAAGAAAGGACTTTGCGCTTTCTGGGAGAGGGTCTTCCTTCCTGCTTTCTTTTGCTAATGATATCCGATAAAATTTCCGATTCGGCAGTCACATCTCTTCGGGTTCTCTTTCTTTCACCATCGAATTTTCTTTCTTTCTCTCCATCAAATCTTCTTTTTCTCTCCCCGTCAAATTTCCTCTCTCTATCAAACTTTCTGGCTTTCTCCCCTTCAAACTTTCTTTTTCCTTCTCTATCATCTGTGCTTATAGCTCTCCTTCCGGGTTTGTCAGATTCAAATTTTCTTTTTGGAGATTCACTATCCGATTTTCTATTTTTATTAAAGCTGCGCTTTTCTTCCTTATCTTTCATTATTTCAATTAGTTACGTTGTGATGGCAGTTCCTTTAAATAAGGAACTCTTAAACCTACAAAAGTATGGAAAAATTACGAATTACGGTTTTACAAGGTAGAAGGTAGAAGGTAGAAGGTAGAAGGAGTTTACATTTGTGTGAATATCAGCAAGATATGATAAATAATTTTCACTTTCTCATTCCGCCTTCCGATTTCCGCCTTTAATTCTACCTTCTACCTTCTTATTTCTGCCTTCAAATAAAGGGGGGGCAGCATAGGTATTACTCTTTTGTTATTCCGTTTCCCCACTCGGAATTTTAATACTTTACAAGAAAATGAGAATAAACCACTGAACGAATTGTTAGAATTAATTCATTATAGAAGCACAAAAAACATTCTCTATGTGTTAAGCTAATAAATTTACCAAGGTACTAAATTATAAATTACAGTATCTATCAAAATATGACCATCTTTTTGAAGTACGATTTCATATTTGGATAAATTTATAATCGTATCGTTTTTGTAATTCCATCCTCCATATTCACCTGCTATATCGACTCGTATAATTGTAGAGTCATTAAGAAAAACTCCTTCCAAACATCCAATGTCATAATCAGATCCAAAATAGGATGATATTGACACATCGTCAATATATTTCATTTTTTTATCGTAATTAACTAAGATAAATGCACTTTGATATTCTTTTGAGAGATAATAAACATACGAATAATAGTTGGTAGTATCTAAGATTGAATAATAATAGAATTCTGATGATGCACAATGCCTTCGTCCTTCTATATAGATTTCATCTGTACAATCAACCAATTGTAATTCTTCATAATCTACATCAGATAATCTTTTCAAAGAAAAATCCCGATAATTCAAATCCTGAATAAAAAATTTGCTTTTATCCACCGTCACGTTGTTTGTTTTGTAAAAAAAACCACAAAACAGGATCAATAATAAGAATAAAATAATTGTTTTTTTCACAGTAACTTGCCTCCTTTCCGGATTGATTATGCAAAGATCATAAAAAACATTTTATGAATAATAGAAAAAGTACTACACAATCAATTCTTTGGTTTGTTGTAGAAAGACGGAAAAATTATTTTATCACAATTATATTTTTTACAGTATTGCACACATATTTTTTCTAAATCATCATAATATTTATTCCTGTAAATCTGATACTCATTTTTATGTAAATCGTGTATATTTATTCCTTTATTTAGGTCAATTTGTAAAAGTAATATAACATCTTTGTCAAATTCGAAAAAATATCTACTTTGATTATCCAATATACTATCATTGTCGCTCAATCGTATATAGTTATTTAACAAATCATTAAAATCTTTTCTAAATAAATAATCACGTTCTTCATCATACTCAATCAGTTTATTATTACGGTAGAAAATAACTTTCTTATTATATGTTATATATTCAGTAATATATTGAGCATCTATACCCTCTTCAACTATCATAAAAACAGTGTCATTGTAGCTGAATTCTAATTTATTATTTTCAACATATAGAGCGAACGATCCCAAGTTATCTTCAATAATCTTGTCAATATGGGAGAAGGTTTTTTCATCATAAAGATAATAGAACTCAATAAAATCATCAAAGTCTGACGGATATTCTAGATATGCAAGTTCATACGAATCCAGAAAAAGAGTGAAAAAAAGTGAAATTTGATTATCTAATGAATCATTTAAGCTTGAAAACTCATCAAAAGAAAGCTTTTTTTGACCATAACAGGCAAAAACAAGAAAAGAAAAAATAAATATTGAAATTTTTTTAATCATTGCTGTAATTCAGGAAAAAGTTTATAAAAAGAAGCTTTGAATTTATTTAAATTATTCGAATTATTGAAGTTCAATACTGCAATTTTATTGACAACTCTACCATTAGTATTCGTAATGTAAAGTAGTGTACCCGAGATTACATTGTATCCTGTATTACCGGATATTTTTTCTCTACTTGAAAAAGATGAAAACTTTCCACTCATCCTTCTTCCTGTAACAAAAAAGGTTACATCAGCTAAATTTGCATAAGTTATTTTTTTTCCACTTTTAGGATCATAATTGTGTATATTTTCAGAAGTAGTATAAAAGCTATCATCAAACTTCATTATTTTTGAAAAATCAATGTCAGGTTGATTTGGTGTATGATCTTCAACATCATAAGGTCCATTTGACCAAACTCCCTTTTTAAGGCCTATATGATAATTTGCGTAACTAATAAATGCTTCATCTATTTTTTGGGTTAATTTGCCTATCATTGATTCAGAATCTAATTCTTGTCCAAATAGACTATAATATTTACCATTTTCGATATGAGTTTTTCCTAAATATGTACCTTTCATGTTAGATTGCTCAAATTGTTTTGCTGAAGTAATTTCATCAGTATAACTTATTTGCCCATCTTCACCTTTTATCCAATCCCTTCCATCCGGATCCACCAGAATCACCGGATTATTCGCACAATACGCGTAGGGGGTTAGGTTGGGGTACTTATCACTCATCGGGTCAACGCTCAGCCAAATGCTCAAGCCGCTGTCGTAGTAACGTGCACCGAAATAGCTGTAGCCTGTTTCCACATCTTTCTCTTTGCCGGAGAAGGTGTAAGGAGCACTCCAGGATGCATTCCGCTGGTCAACCCAATCCTCGCCAAAGGGCAAATAGTGTAAATGTTGTATTGCATTGCCGCTACCGTCAGTAATCCAGTGGTTGTTGAGCGGAGTCGAAACACTGCTGCTACCCAAATGGTCGGGGTGGTAGAAGTAACGCAATGTTTTCATAATCAATGGGAATTGATTTGGCAAAGGTAGTTAAAAAAGTCGAAAGCGAATTTTTATTATAATTTGGATTACTCGGGGCGCGACTACTACTCGTGTAATTTACTGCTTGGTACATAATTTGAAGTCGCACCCCGAGTAGCCTAATTTTCAATTTTCAACTTTCAATTTTCAAATTACGATCCCGTAGTTCGTAATAAACACTTTATATCAAAAATGGAGAATTTCCCAGAGTGGGGTAATAAAATTGCTAAAAAGCGAAGTATAATCCTGCCCCCCAAATTTTTTTATTTCATAAAGAAGAAAGAAATAATAAGTAAGACATAGCTGTAAAGACGCAATGCTTTGCGTCTCTAAACAATCTGAAATCAAATATCTGTTTATTTTATACCGATTTCTGCTCTATTTCAAAAAGTTGCTGTATCTTTGCAGATTCAATAATTTGATAATTTATTACAGTAAAAGATCATTAAAATAGATAATTATGCGACCTGATTTTAGTAACGTTCCTTTTAACTCTACAAAGAATCAACCTCAACATGACAAAGCGAAAACTACTTCCGAACAACCTTCATGGATGACATCGGAACAGATTGAAGTTAAGCCTGTTTATACCCAAGAGGACCTTCAAGGGATGGAACATTTGAATTATGCGGCAGGGATTCCTCCATTTTTGAGAGGACCTTACTCTACCATGTATGTTATGAGACCCTGGACTATCAGGCAATATGCAGGTTTTTCAACAGCAGAAGAATCGAATGCGTTCTACCGTAGAAATTTGGCTGCCGGGCAAAAAGGGTTGTCCATCGCTTTTGACTTGGCAACACACCGTGGCTATGACTCCGATCACCCTAGAGTAGTGGGAGATGTTGGAAAAGCAGGTGTAGCGGTGGATTCAATCCTGGATATGAAGATCTTATTTGATCAGATTCCGTTGGATAAGATGTCCGTTTCTATGACCATGAATGGTGCCGTGTTGCCTATTTTGGCTTTCTACATTGTGGCTGCTGAGGAGCAAGGAGTTCCGATGGAGCAGCTGACAGGTACAATTCAAAATGATATTCTGAAGGAGTTTATGGTGAGAAATACCTACATCTATCCTCCACTTCCTTCCATGAAAATTATTGCTGATATTTTTGAGTTTACTGCTAAAAATATGCCTAAATTTAACTCCATTTCCATTTCCGGATACCACATGCAGGAAGCGGGAGCAACTTGTGATATCGAGTTGGCTTATACATTGGCGGATGGATTGGAATATTTAAGAGCAGGAGTAGGAGCAGGCATGAATATTGACGATTTTGCTCCAAGACTCTCCTTTTTCTGGGCTATCGGGATGAATCACTTCATGGAGATTGCCAAGATGAGAGCTGCGCGTATGCTATGGGCTAAAATCGTGAAACAGTTTAATCCGAAAAATCCGAAATCATTGGCATTAAGAACTCACAGTCAAACTTCCGGATGGTCGTTGACCGAGCAGGATCCTTTCAACAACGTGGCTCGTACTTGTGTTGAAGCTATGGGTGCGGTGTTGGGGCATACTCAGTCGCTCCACACCAATGCGTTGGATGAGGCGATTGCTTTACCAACCGACTTCTCTGCGAGAATTGCGAGAAATACTCAAATTTTCATTCAAGAGGAAACCAAAGTATGTGCCGGTGTGGATCCATGGGCAGGTTCTTACTATGTTGAATATTTAACTCATCAGATTGCGCATCGTGCGTGGACTCTTATTGAGGAAATAGAATCATTAGGGGGAATGGCAAAAGCAATCGAGACCGGAATTCCAAAGATGAGAATCGAGGAAGCCGCATCCCGAAAACAAGCCAAAATTGATACCGGCGTTGATTCTATTATCGGTGTGAATAAGTATGTGTTGGACAAAGAGGATCCTATCGAAACGCTTGAAGTGGACAACAGTGCCGTACGTGAAGCACAAATTAAACGCTTGGCTCAATTGCGTAGCGAAAGAAATGAAGCAGAAGTACAAAAAGCATTGGAACGCATCACTGAATGTGCTGAAACCGGCAAAGGAAATCTTTTAGAGTTATCGGTTGATGCAGCAAGAAAAAGAGCTTCATTGGGTGAGATTTCCGATGCGATGGAGAAAGTATATGGTCGTTATAAAGCAAAAATTAATTTAATTACCGGCGTGTATAGTTCAGAACAAAATAACAATCCTACCTTTACAAAAGCAACGCAAATGGCAGATCAATTTGCTAAAACCGAAGGTAGAAGACCGCGTATCATGGTGGCTAAAATGGGACAGGATGGGCACGATAGAGGCGCGAAAGTAGTATCTACAGGTTATGCCGATATCGGCTTCGATGTGGACGTAGGTCCTCTTTTCCAAACTCCCGAAGAAGCAGCCAAGCAAGCTGTCGAAAATGATGTTCACGTTTTGGGCGTGTCTTCATTGGCAGCAGGACACAAGACTTTGGTTCCTCAAGTTATTGAAGAGTTGAAAAAGCTGGGTAGAGAAGATATTATCGTTGTGGTGGGTGGTGTTATTCCTCCGCAAGATTATGACTTCTTGTACAAAGCGGGTGCAGCAGCCATTTTCGGTCCCGGATCGATCATCAGCGAATGTGCAATCAAGATTTTGGAAATCCTGGAAGGGCAAAGAGCCTAGTTGAAGGCGGAGGGCGGAGGGCGGAATGAATCAATCACGAACCTAAAAAAGGCGGAAGGCGAAAGTTAATGTCATGTCCTAAATGGTATAATTTTTCGAGTGGGGAAGTGGAATAACAAAAGAGACACCTCACTTCCTGCCCCCCTTTTATTTTTATTTCAAAAACAAAAATGAAAATTTGAACAATTATAGTAAAATGGTACAAAAAAATGGAAATTCTTCAATAAATCGATTTTAAGAGGATTTGGGTTGATTTGAAGCTCAGCTATTAAAATTTAAAAATAACCTCTTAAATTGGGTGTTTTATATTTTGTTGATTGTCAATTAGTTACGTTGTTTTTCTCCTATTTTTGGATTAACATCATCAAAACTGCAATGTCGGAGGGATTAACACCACTGATTCGGGATGCTTGTCCCAAATGAAGTGGTTTCACTTTGATTAATTTATCGCGCGCTTCCAGTGAAAGTGATTCGACTTTATTGTAATCAAAATTGGCGGGTATTTTGATATGATCCAATTGTGATAATTTGTGAGCCAACTCTTCCTCCTTTTTTATGTAGCTATCGTACTTGATCAAAATCTCAACATTTTCGATCAGCTCATCCGACAGTGTTAAATTATGAGATTTCTTTTGAACCTGAGTGGAGTGTTGAATAATTTCCGCTAACCTAACCTGAGGTCGCAATATCAAATTAATAATCGGAGATGTTTGGGGTATAGGAGGCGTTTCTTTGGTTTCCAAATAAGGATTAGCCTCTTTAGGAGTAATTTTAGAGGCTTTTAAAATTTCATAAAACTTCTCCTGATTTTTATATTTTGTTTCAAACTGTTGATCTCTTTCATCTGATATCAATCCTATTTTATGTCCAATGGGCGTGAGTCTGTAATCTGCATTATCTTGTCTTAACAAAATTCGATATTCTGCTCTTGAGGTAAACATTCTGTACGGATCTTGCACCCCTTTGTTAATCAGATCATCGATCAAAACTCCAATATAGGCTTCGGTACGTTTTAAGATCAACGGTTCTTTTTCCTGAATTGCAAGATGAGCATTAATCGCTGCCATCAATCCTTGACATGCTGCTTCTTCGTATCCGGTTGTCCCATTAATTTGTCCTGCAAAGTACAGATTTTTTATCTTTTTTGATTCCAGGGTATGATTCAATTCTGTGGGATCGAAGTAATCGTACTCTATCGCATATCCCGGTCTCAATACTTTGGCATTTTCAAATCCTTTAATATGGTGTAACGCTTTAATCTGAACTTCTTCCGGTAAAGAGGATGAGAACCCGTTTAAATAATATTCATAAGTGTGTCTGCCTTCCGGTTCGAAAAACAGTTGATGTCTGTCCCGTTCAGAAAAGCGATCAATTTTATCTTCTATGGAAGGACAATATCTGGGTCCTACCCCTTTGATTCTTCCCTGGAACATAGGTGAAAAATCAAACCCTGTTTTTAAAATATCATGAACCGTTGTATTGGTATAAGCTATCCAGCAACTTCTTTGTTCTGTCAATTCCGGTGTATCGGTATATGAAAATTTAGCCGGTTTTTCATCGCCACGTTGTTCTTCCAAGGCATCAAAATTTACCGTTCTGGCATCTACTCTGACGGGTGTTCCTGTTTTCAATTGTTTAACGGTAACACCATATTCTTTCAATTGATCTGAAATATGCAATGAGTTTTGTTCTCCAATTCTTCCTCCCGGAAAAGAGATATCTCCAATATGAATCCGTCCATTCAAAAATGTTCCATTGGTTAAAACTACTTTCTTTGCATAAACAGAAAATCCTTGTACGGTACTCACTCCAATTACAGACTGATTTTCTATGATCAGATGATCAACGGTATCTTGTCTCAGATCCAAATTGGGTTGTGCTTCCAAAACTGATTTCCAAAATAGTGAAAACTCTGTCTTATCATTTTGCGATCTGGGGCTCCACATGGCCGGACCTTTTGATCGGTTCAACATTCTAAACTGGATCATGGTATGATCGGTAACAATTCCGGTATATCCTCCCAATGCATCAATCTCTCTGATGATTTGTCCTTTGGCAATACCCCCCATCGCCGGATTGCACGACATCTGCGCAACCAAAGCCAGGTTCATTGTGATCAAAAGTGTTTTCGACCCCAATTTAGCTGAGGCTACTGCAGCTTCGCATCCTGCATGACCTGCTCCAACTACTATAATATCATACTCCAATCCCATAAGTTTTCACGTGAAACATCTCTTTATTTTGTTGAAAATCAAGATTTTATAAAAGAATCATACAAAAGTATTGCCTCATCCTCCTGGTTTGTCATCTGAATTTTATCCTCTTGATTTTGATCATCAAAACCGCACAAATGAAGAACGCCGTGAGATAAAACTCTCAACAATTCATTATCAAAAGTTTGATTAAATAGAGTTGCATTTTCCCGAACTCTATCTATACTGATATAAATATCTCCATGGATCTTTTTCCCTTCAGAATAATCGAAAGTTATAATATCCGTAAAATAATCGTGATTCAGATATTTCTGGTTGATTTCCAAAAGATATGGATCGTCACAAAAAATATAATTGATCTCCCCTACCCTTTTGTTATTCTTTTCAATAATTGATTTAAGCCAGTTTTTATAAGTTTGTTTGTTAATTAAATTAAAATCTGTTTCCGAATAAAACCGAATCATAAATCCTCTATTTATTGTTTAATAAAACGCCCATTATATCTTTCGGCTGTGCTTAGAAGTCTAACAAAATATAATCCTGAACTCAATTGAGAGCAATCGATATAACTGCTTTCTGAGTCATATTGAGACTGAAAAATAACGATTCCTTTAGTATCTATGATCTGGATAACCCCATTAAAAAGAGGATCTATATTAAAAAAGAGCTGATCTGATGCAGGATTTGGATAGAGTGTAATGATTCTGTCTGCGAACTCATGTATTCCAACTGTAACATCAATGTTTTGCTCATAAGTACTGGTTTGACCACAATCATCTGTAGCTGTTAATGTAACATGATAAGTTCCATTTGTTGTATATTGATAGTCGGGTTCAAATCCTGAATAGGTATCTCCATTTCCAAAATTCCAGGAGTATTGAGTTGTAGAATTAGTGTTTTGAGAAGTGTTTGTAAAGCCACTCTCATTGGAATAAGAAAAAGAAACTTCCAAATCTCTTTCTCCGATAAACCAATCTGACATATGATCAAATACCACTGTTCTTGCTGCCTGACGAATGGTTTGAGCTGTTGCAGCAGGTAATCCCAAATCATTTTCAATATTTTCCGGATTAATCTCCAGAATAGCCACAATAAAAGCGCATGCGGCTGCATAAGAACCCGCCAAAGAGGGGTGACTATTATCTGAGGAATAGAGTTCTATTTCGGGGTGATTTGTTCTTAAATAGCGCCAAACTCGTCCGACAGGGGCAACAATAGCATTGTTATCTATCGTCATCTGCATATAACGTACATAAAGTAAAGAGTCCATTCCTTCATAAGTTGCTAAAGGAGGGAAAACAGCCCCATTGTCAGGATCTCCATACTTTCTACCCCAAGTCATATAAAACACAGTTTCAGCACATGGATTATGTTGTTCTATGAGATCATTCAGTTGAGCTGCATAAGGAAAACATTGTGTTTCTACCTGAGTTTGAGGAAAAGATGGTAATTGACTCTGCTCTTGAAGTACAACGTAATCCCATCCTCCTTGTGAGATCATTGTTACAGATGAATTATTACAGTGATTTTGAAATGTAGCACCTCCCGGAGTATTGGAAGCTACTTCTATTTCATAACCGGCAGTAGAAGCCAATGATTGTACCATAGATGGTAAATTATTAACTGCTGTATAACTATTCCCAATAAACAAAACTCTCAAATCCTGGGATAAAAGAAGAAACGATTGGGTAATAAAAATTAAAAGGATAAGATGTTTTTTCATTGGTTGTTTTTTATTTGATTAACATTAACTTCTGTTTGTTGTTCTTTAACTTTTTCTGTTTCACCTAGTTGTACGCCTTGTTTCACGTGGAACCCTATAGAGATCCCTTCTCCATCTTTTGTAAATGAAACTTCATCTGTTAACAATTTTATAGTTTGAATAACTTTGAAGGATGTTGCTTCCTGAAAGAGTAATGGGAAAGAGAGATGAGCTCCTTTTAACTCAATATGTGTATAGAAATCAGTGTTTTCTACAATAAAGCTGATGAAAACAGATGGATTCTCACTGTTAGTGAGTTGATGCAATAGATCTAATAACTCCGTTATAGCTGTACTAATGGTTCCAAAATAGTTTGATAGTTGAAATTCATCTGAGATGTTTTCAATCATTTGTAACGTGGGCTGATAAGAGTCTTTTAACTTTAACTCTTCTAATTCAAAATAAAACATAACTATTCTATGTTGTAAAAATATTGATTAACTTTCTCTTTATAATAGTACCTTAAAGATGGTGGAATCGTTTTAATCATTTCTATCTGACCCTCTTTTTCTTTTGAAAAATTCCATTCTTTGGGTGGTTTGGGAAGATATCTTTGTACTGCTTCCCTGGATTCTCTTTGTTCCTCTTTATCCCGTTCTTGTTCCGCTCTCTCACTTTCCAACAATCTGGTTTCAATATTCTTTTGACGTTGTATCGTTTGAGCAGATATCATACGATTAACGAGGTCTCTTTCCGTTGCTTCCATATCTCGCATCAATTGCTCAATGGTCTTATCTCCTACTCCATCTTTTCCTCTTAACTCATTTTGATAATCTTGTAACATTTTTCTTATTGCTTCCTGTTGTGCGGCCATTTTAGCAAATTGTTCACTCATAGATTGTGATTCCTGACCCTTACCTTGTTGTTTACCCTTTTGATCTTGAGATCTCTTTAAGGCTTCCATTTGCCTGTTCAATTGTTGCTGTAGTTCTCGGGCAGATCTGGGTTTACTTTTTCCAGAGCCAGGCTTACTGCAAGATGAGTTACCTCCTTTTTTGTTACACTTACCATCACTTTGCTGTTTCATCTCTTTTACCTCTTTTAATGATTCTGCCAGCATTAAACTTAAATTATTGATTGAGGTTAATGCAAACTGTTGGCTCGCAGACGCCGTATTAAGTCGTCTATCCGAAAGATCTGTCTGTATCGATTGTAAATATTGCTCAACATTAGATAGTTCTTTTTGAATAAATGGTTTTACAGCAGTTTGTCGTTTTGCCAACTGTGATAATGAGTCACCTATTAAACTCATATAATCTAAAATCTCTTTTTGTGCACGACTGGCATCAGTAATTAAGGGTGATCTTGCATTGATTGATTGAATTAATTTGATATTATTCTCCTGCTTAAAAGATACACGTAGAAGATTATTCAAAATTAAACGGAGGGTTTCAATATCTTCGGCTAAATCTTCATTTTCTGCCTCATTCTTTTCTTGCTCCAAATCATCTGCCAATTGATTTAGCTTATCTGATGCGGATTGCTGTCTGTTTTTTGCTCTTGAATTATTTGATTTTTGAAGATTTTGCAGTGCTTCGTTCATCTCCGATTCAATCTCCTCTTGCTGTTGGTCACGATTCTTCAATTTTGCAGGTTCTTCTAATTCTTGATTTTGTTTTTGAAGTTGTTGCAGATTTTTTTGCAATTCTTGAAAACGATCATTGAGTGAATTTTGTTTCGATATTCTTTGCTCTTTTGAAAGATCTTTTTGATCCATTTGGTTTGATAATCGAAGTTGATCCTCTGCTAATTTCCGGGTTTGATCGATCACTTCCTGGAACTTTTTTTCAAATTCTAACAACTTAAATAACTCCATTTGTTGATCCAATTCTTTGTTGATATCCTGAGCTGACATTTTCAATTTGTCCATCTCTTTTTGAATTTGATCCTTATTTTGATTCTGCATCATTTCCTGCAACTTTTGGAGCATTTCTTTAACTTCATCTGACAAAATATCATCAAATCGCTTAATTAATTCTTCCTGTTTTTTAAGAATTTCCTTATTTATATCTTTATACTGCTCCTCCAACATTTGATTATCCTTGTGATTTTGGCGAATTTGATCTATTTGATCTCTTATATCATTATATTTTTCCAATAAAGTTTCTAATACCTTCTTTTCTTGCCAGTTAATTTGTGATTGTTGTATCAACTTTTGTTGAAAATTTTCTATTTGTTTTACTAATTTTGCTGATTGATCAATTAAATCTTGAAGGTCAGATTTGGAAGATTCAATATTTTTATCAATCTCTTTATGGATTTCATCAAATGTTTTTAATTTGAAAATCTGCATAGGAGATTTTGTAGATTTTGATCCGTTAACTTCATCATTATCAAATACTTCAAAGAAATATTCTATCTTTTCACCAGGTTGAATTGATATGATTGAAGCATCAAAATAAAAGTAAAAATCTTGTATGAGTAATTGATTGTCAAATTTAATAGGTACTGTTTGATCCTTCAGTTTTAATGTTCCCGATTCATCAAATAATGAATAATTAAAATTGAGTTTTTTAAATCCGTAATCATCTTGAATTGTACCCTTAAAATAAACTCTGTCTGCAAACAGAGAATCTTGTTGCGATTCAATAGCAATTTCCGGATAAAGATCTTTCAAAACCCTAATTTCATGCAATAATGTATCAACGCTAACAGTATTGATATTTGAAGTTACAATTTGATAATTTAAATCCTCTTTTATCCTGAGAGACTGAGATGAATGATCTTTTTTAGGTTGTAATGGTGATATATTTCCGGGCAAAATAAATTGAACAACATCACTGTTTTTCGTATAAAAATTCCATACTATTGTAGTCCCTTCAGGAACAGTTGCATCTCCATTATTCTCGATGATTTCATTTCTTTTATTCACATATTGAGGGTATTTCAATTCCATGGTATAACTTACAATAATAGGTTTAGCCAATATGGTAAGATCGTAAGGAATGGATACAACCTCCTCAGTTTGAATTTTAAATTTTAGTGATTTTTGGAGATTTGTAAATGTATAGGTAAAATGGGTATTTGATTTCTTTAAACATTTGTATATCAAATTATTATATTCGATATATAGGTCTTTAGGTACCTCTTCCCCTTCTACTTGAATTTCTAAAACAAAGTCATCATTCTGGAATGTTGTTAATGATTTATTCAAAACATTAAAAGTGTAAGGTGCCGGTTTTTCAAAATGTTTTTGATGTTGAATAATTCTTTTTGATGAAGAAACAACTATTTCACTTTTTATTGTAAGGATAACTACAAGCAATAATACAGGTATTAATGCCCATTTAATATACCTTTTTGTTTTGTTAAAAGGTATTGCTTTAATAAAAGGAAAAGGTTTTAGTTTTTCTATTTTAGTATTAATTGCCAAATCTATAAGATCATAACTCTTATATATTTCCTTCTCTTTCATCTCTTCCAACTGAAAAAGATTTAGCAATTTATCTTCAATTTCCGGAAAATAGCTCCCTATTAAATCTGCAATTTCACTTTTTTCTATTTGTTTTCCCAAACCCAATAATTTGAATAATGGGTGAAACAGATAAAAAGCAGATAAAAGTAAAGACAATACAATATAAGAATAAAATACAATTGTCCTAAACAAAGAACTAAAAAAAGAAAAATATTCTGATATAGTTATGATAAGAAAAATAGAAATCGTAACAAATAGAAAAAGTAAAATTCCTTTGTAAAGTTTATTTAGATAATATTTCTTTACAAAAAGTGAGATTTTGTCCTTTATAATTTTTTGATTATTCATTTTTAGCTTTAGACTGCAGATTTTCTATATTAAAAAAAGGGAGTTTTTGTTGGTGAATATAATTGTATAATCTTTTATTATTTTTGAAATGTTTTTTATTAAAAAAATATTTAAAAAATCTATTATTGAGCTTATTCATTTTAGATCTTTTAGAATAAAATTTAAAAAGATCTATATTTTTTTCTCTCGAATGTTTATTTTTAATGGTTTGCATTTCTGTCAGCATTAGATCCGTTAATGGAATCAAAACCGGACAAACATCATTACAATTACCACACAAAGTAGTATTTTCAAATAATTGCATTGTCCTTTGATTTTCTTCAAAACAATTATTTGTAACAAGATTAATGGGAGAAAAACGCTTTGTTTGTTTATATACCGGACATACTTGCTGACATCTGCCGCAATTAATACAAAAAAGTGATTCTCTTAAAATAGGACTCTCCAAAATTTTAGAAATCCCATCATCATATAAATAGAGATATGTATTAATTGGATCCACTTTGTATGATTGATCCTCAAAATAAGTAGAATTGGTTGAGACTTTAGATAATGGAGCTGTAATAATCTTTATATCAGTAGGAAATTGATACGCATCATTCTGATATTGAAAAAGATACAATAATAATTCTAAATCATTATTTCTTAATACTAAATTATTTATTTTTAGAATAATATGTAAATTATCAACATGATTAAAGCAAGATTTTGATAGTTTATTAAGTAGGACAATAGATCCGTTTTGAACAATCCCAAAATTTGCTTCAATCACTAAATGTTCAATGTTATCAGAGGATGAAATTGCTTCTTCAACTGAAATAATTTTAAAAAGTTGATTTTTTTCTGTAAAAAAAGAAGGAATAACCGAAGAATCAAAACATATTTTATTAAATGATTTTTTTAAAAAACTTTGTTGTATTATGGTAGATAGATCTTCTTCATTTTCAACCCATTCTGTTACAATACCACGTTGTGTTACCTTTTGATCAAAAGATAACAAATATTTTTCCATATCTTCGATATAAATATGGCGTATGAGATTAGCTTTCGTTTTAATATATTGAATATCCTGAATCATCTATTTTAAATTAATTTTTTCTACTCTTTTGATATGTCTTCCCCCTTCAAAAGGCGTTAAAATGAATAATTCAATCATAGGTATAACCATTTTATAATCAATAAACCTCGCCGGGAATACCAAAACATTTGCATTATTATGTAATCTGGCTAAACGAGCAATTTCTTCATTCCAACACAATGCAGCTCTAACATTATTATGTTTATTTGCACTCATTGCAACTCCATTTCCGGAACCACACATCAATAACCCAAACTCATATTCATTTTTTGAAATTTTAGACGCTAATTGATGAGCAAAATCGGGATAATCAACACTTTCTGGCGAGAATGTGCCCAAATCAACCAATTCTATCTGATTATCTATATGCTCTTTTATGAACTCTTTTAATTCATAACCGGCATGATCCGACGCAATAACTATTTTCATAATTTTATTTCTCCTTTTGCCTGGAGCTCATATTAATTTTTTTATTCTTAAATATTGAAAGAATTTAATTTTCAATCCTGCAAAGTTACTTATTTTTTCCTTATTTCCAATATGGTATCAAAAAATTTTATGTACTTTTTTAATTAATTGATTATCAATTAATTAAATTTAATCTTATTTTTTATTCTTAAATATGATGGAGTTATAGAAAAAAAATAATTATAATTTTGTAGAGCTAAAAAAATTAAAATCAGAATCAATTTTTAACAACAGTGCAATGAAAAATCTAATTTGTTTTGAAATAAATTTGAAGTAAGAAATTACTTCCCCCCTATTTTTATTATTAAATAAAATAATAAATAAGAATTATAAAATTTATAAATTTGGAGTTAAATGAAAAAATATAATATTGGTTATCAATAAATTAACACATAATTGTTGATAAGTAAGTAATTTTATTAAATTCCATATTGATTCACTGTTGATATTATTTGATATTATATTTTTTCTGAAAAAATTAATTTTTATCAATAATTTTTAATCTAAAAATATTCGTAGGTGTTGAAAAAAATATTCTCATTAAAAAAATAATAATTTGAAAATAAGTCGTTTATTACAGAAAAATGAAATTATTTTTAATTATCAACAAAATCGACAGCAGTTAATAATATTCTATATATATTATTTATTTATTATATTAATTATTATTATTTCAATTTTTCATAATTTTGCACCATGAAAAAATATATCATTTATCTTTTTCTTTTCACACTCTCCTACCCTATTTGGGCTCAGTCTGTGGACATGAAAGGAACAATATATGACGGATTATCATTTTTTCCTATCAATGAAGCAAATATTTATAATATTTCAACAAAAAAATATGTTTTTTCCGATAAAAAAGGACAATTTTACATGAATCTCAAATTGAATGATACGATTATCATTTCTAAATCAATATATAGACAAGAGATGATCATTGTTAATCAAGAACAACTCAATAGGGGATATTTTGAAATTCATCTTTACTATAAGGCTATTGTTTTAAAAGAGGTTACAATTTTTGCTATAACACCCAATTACACCCAATTTATTAACGAAGTGGTTCATTCAAAATTGTCTGATGCATATAAACACATTAAAGGTGCTCAACTTTCAGAAGAACAATTGACATATTTAAATTTTAAAAATAATCCGCCGAATCCACTTAATTTTACTCCTATTGGTTCTTCTCCTATAACTTATTTTTATCAAAAGTATAATAAAAAATACAGAAATATTCAATTAGCCAAAGAGTTAAGTGAATTAAGAGAAGAAGTGGATATGGTTCCTATGAAATATAATAGAGAATTAGTTTCAGAATTAACAGGTTTATCAGGTGAAGAATTAGTTGATTTTATGATGTTTTGTAGATTTAGTTATTATGATATTATCAGAATGTCTTCAGAGCAGATTAAGCAATCTATTTTAAAAAATTGGTCTGATTATCAATATTATAAAATAATAAACAAACAATAAAGTGATGAGAGAATTTATCAAAAAAAACTTGACTTTATATCACATAATTGGTATAATAATGGGTTTAATATTTGCCATTTTATATTGGTATAAAAAAGGTCAATTTTCTGATTATATTCTCAAAAATAATGTTGTTTTAATATCTATTTTCGGTATTTTAGTGGGATATATTACTCTTGATTTGGTTCAACATGCGATTAAAAAAAACAATAAGAACGAATAATATTTAATTCAAAATTTATCCATTATTAATATTTATTTATATGACTGAAAAAATTACAAAATCCCTTAGAGAATCAGCAACCGCTCGTTGGATTGCTCTATTTCTTTTATCATTTACCATGTTTTTCGCATACATGTTTGTAGATGTTCTTGCACCTCTTAAAGATCTTTTAGAGACACAGAGAGGATGGTCTTCAACCAATTTTGGAACTGTTGGTGGATCTGAATTCTTTTTAAATGTTTTTGCTTTTATGCTTATTTTTTCGGGTATTATTCTTGATAAAATAGGTGTAAGAAGAACAGCATTATTATCAGCTTTTTTGATGGTAACAGGAGCCGGCATTAAATTATACGGTATTTCCGAAACTTTTCTACCAACCTCATCATTATATCAAGCATTAGACGGCTTTAGTCTTTTCGGATTGATTGATCCTCTCCCAGCATCTGCAACATTAGCTTGTATTGGATTTGCTATTTTTGGAGTAGGTGTTGAAATGGCCGGTATAACAGTTTCCAAAGCTATTGTGAAGTGGTTTAGAGGAAAAGAATTAGCTTTGGCAATGGGTTTAGAAATGGCAATTGCCCGTTTAGGTGTTTTCGCTGTTTTCCGTTTATCACCCTACCTTGCTAATGATCAATTTATTACAAAACCGGTTGCAGTTGTTACGTCATTCCTATTAATTGGATTTTTATCATTTGTTGTATACTTTTTCTTAGACAAGAAATTAGATTCTCAAGAACACATAGAATTAGAAAAAGAGGATCCATTCCATGTTTCAGATTTAAAAGCAATTTTTACTTCCAAAACGTTTTTAATTGTTGCCGGTTTATGTGTTTTATACTATTCTGCAATTTTTCCATTTCAAAAGTTTGCTCCGGATATGCTCTCTTCGAGATTGGAAATATCATCTACAGATGCCAGCAAATTATTCTCTTTCTTTCCAATAGGTGCGATGATCTTAACACCATTGTTAGGATATTTTTTAGATACTAAAGGAAAAGGAGCATCAATGTTAATAATAGGTGCTGTTTTGATGACTGTTTGTCATTTAATTTTTGCATTTACACCTGTTAAATATTTTTCATATCCTGTAGCTATTGCTGCCATTGTAGTATTGGGTATTTCCTTTTCATTGGTTCCGGCTGCGTTATGGCCATCAGTTCCTAAATTGGTTGATAACAAGGTATTAGGATCTGCATATTCAGTAATTTTTTGGATTCAAAATATTGGATTATTAGTTGTTCCTTTGCTTATAGGTGCAACATTAGATGCTTCAAATCCTAATGTGGGGAAAAATATTACAGCTGTCAAGACGCAATTGGACACAATAAAAACGATAATTACCGAAGATTATCATCAAAGTTTGGATTCAATTAATTCTACATTAGTAAAATATGAAGATCAATTTGAAACAAAAGAATTTAATTACAAACATAAAGATAATGTTTTAGTTGCGTACTATTCTAATCGTTTAAATGACTCAATGTCAGATCAATTTTCTGAATTAAATTTAGTGTATAGAAATAGCGAAAAGCGTGCAGATATGGTCGCAAAAATGCAGTCGGAAATCAATACTTATTTAGCATTGAATGAAGCGAAAATATATGTTGACAGAAAAGATGATGAGGATTCAACATCTGAAAGTAGGTTAGTTATTGTACCCATGATCAATAATGTTAACAAAAAATCTGTTGAGCAATTAAATGAGATTAATCAAAGATTAGATAAAATATCATCGGTAGAAGGAAATACAATTTATGATTATCAAAAACCAATGTTAATTTTTTCATCATTTGGTATTTTAGCTTTCTTATTGGGAATATGGTTGAAAATAGAAGATAAGAAAAAGGGATATGGGCTCGAATTACCTAATAAGAAAAAATAAATTAAAAGGAGCCATCGGCTCCTTTTTTTTTGATATTAATTCAAAAAAAATGCGTATATTCAAATAAGTTTTATATTTTTGTAGATTGTGGTAGAGTTTCATAACAGATGTGAATAGTATGAAGGTATTAAAGTGGCTAACGGTATTGATAATTAGTGGATTAACACTTATATCTGTTCTTTTTTCACAATCAAGTGAGAGCTTAAAAAGTAACAGAAAAGTTATTGAGAATGATATAGCACATACTCAAAAGTTGATAGATCAGGTAAGATCAAATAAAAAAACATCTTTAAACGAACTCCAATTGCTAAGAAAACAGATTAGTAATCGTGAACGATTGATCACAGAATTGAATAATGAACTTTATCAAATGGAAATGGAAATAGATTTAAACACGAAACTTTCCAGAGACCTTGATAAAAAGTTAGAGTATATGAAAACAGACTATGAGAGGGTAGTCTATTTAGCGTATAAAAACAGAAAATTTATTGATAAAATAACCTTTTTGTTATCTGCGGATAATTTTTCTCAGATGTATCGAAGAGCTAAATATTATAATATTTTCTCAGAGAATGTAAAAACTCAGGTTACGTTGATTAATAAAACAAAAGAAGAAATTGAAAAAAAGAATGCAGAAATTGAAATTTTGAAAGATGAAAAGATTGAAATATTGGAAGGGAAAGAGAAAGAAGTTAAGAATTTAGAAAGGGATAGGACGACAAAGACCCGATCTGCAAATCAATTGAAAAAGAGAGAAAAAGAGTTAGTGGCAGAATTAAAGGCTAAACAAAAAAAGAGAGTTGAACTGGATAGAGCTATAAAAAGGGCGATTGAAGCTGAAATTAAAGCGGAAAATGAAAGAAAAAGAGCTGAAGCAGCTAAAAAATCAGGTGCAACAATAAGTTCAAAAACAACAACTACAACATCTGCAGCTCCGGTGTTGACTTTGACACCGGAAGAAGCATTAGTTAGTAACTCTTTTGTCAATAATAAAGGAAAATTACCATGGCCGGTGGCAAAAGGAAGTAAAATTTCTGATTTTGGGACAGCACCCCATCCGGATGTTCCTTCTATCGTAATCGATAATAAAGGGATTGATATTTTGGTGGAACCGGGAACCCAGGTTAGAGCTATTTTTGATGGAGTTGTATCAGGAATATTAGATATGGGGGGAACTAAAGTTGTGATGATCAGACACGGGGAATATTTGACAGTTTATCAGAATTTAGCAACAGTTACCGTAAAGAAAGGAGATAAAATTAAAACAAAACAAATTATAGGAACTGTTGCAAAAGCATCCGGAGGATCAGGATATGAATTGCACTTTGAAGTATGGAAAAATACATCTACGTTAAATCCATCATTGTGGTTATCTAATAAATACTAATTTATGAAAGTAAATGTTAAAGAAGCAATAGCTTCAAAAAATAAAAAATTAGCAAAGTATCTACCCGGTTTTGTAATTCGGTGGTTAGAAAAACTTGTGCATCAAGATGATATAAATCTATTTCTAGAAGAACATGGAAATGAAGATTCTTTTGAGTTTGCAAAAAATACTAGAAAAGTAGCTGCTGAAGTTTCTTATAGAATCATCAATGAGGAAAATATTCCCAAAACAGGTAGGTATATTGTAGCATCAAATCATCCACTGGGTGGGTTGGATGGAGTGATAATGATAGAGATTCTTGGAAATTACAGAAAGGATATTAAAGTGCCTGCCAATGATTTGATTATGCAATTGGAACCGTTACATTCAGTGTTGATTCCGATTAATAAACATGGCAAAAGTACCAAAGAATTTTCACAGATTATTAATGAAGTGTTTGAGTCAGATAATTTGATACTTTATTTTCCTGCGGGATTGGTTTCAAGAAAAAATAAAGGAATTTTAGAGGATCCCCCTTGGAGAAAAACGGTAATAACAAAATCAAAACAATATCAACGTGATATTATCCCGGTGTTTTTTAAAGCAGAAAATAGTAAGTTATTCTACAGAGTTGCCAGATGGAGAAAAAGGTTAAAAATAAAAGTGAATATTGAAATGATACTTCTTCCTTCAGAAATGTTCAAACAAAAAGGAAAAGAATATACAATTACCTTTGGTAAGGTCATTCCATATACAACTTTTACAAATGAAAAAACAGATCATGAGTGGGCAACCTGGTTGAAAGAACAAGTTTATAAAATGAGTAATTAATAATAAAACAATAATAAATGGAAAAGATTATTGATCCTATTGACAGAGAATTAATAAAATCAGAATTAACTGAGGACAAGTTTTTGAGGACTACAAATGTTGGAGGGAATTCAATTTATTTGATTACAGCTCATAATGCTCCTAATACAATGCTTGAGATTGGGAGGCTTCGGGAAGTTACTTTTAGAGAGGCTGGAGGTGGAACAGGCTTAAAAGCGGATATTGATGAATATGATACGGCAGAGGTTCCCTTTGTACAGTTATTGGTTTGGAATGAAGAAACTGAAGAAATTATTAGTTCTTATCGATACATACGATGCAAAGATGTTCCTTTGGATGCCCATGGTTATCCACACACACCGACATCAAAATTATTTAGATTATCTCCCAAATTTATCGAAAATGAATGGCAAGAAACAATAGAATTGGGACGAAGCTTTGTTCAACCAAAGTATCAGGGTACGAATAATCCAAGATTGGGTCTTTTTTCATTAGATAATTTATGGGATGGATTAGGTGCGCTTTCAGTAGATAATTCGGACATAAAATATTTTTTTGGAAAGATGACGATGTATGATAATTATAATCGAATTGCTCGAAATTGGATATTAACTTTTTTGAATAAATATTTTAAGGGGGATGAAAATCTGGTGGCTCCATTCCATCCCGTTATTGTGGATCCAAAAGGAGAACCACTTAAGTTAATTTTTAAACAAGATTCGTTCAAGGAAGATTTTAGGTATTTGAATGAAAATATTAGAAATCTTAAAGAATCAATACCACCGCTGATTAAATCATATATCTCTCTTTCATCAACTATGCGGTGTTTTGGGGCATCTCGTAATCCCGAGTTTGGAGAAGTAGAGGAAATAGCTATTTTGATCACAATAGCAGATATTTACGAGGAGAAAAAGAAAAGACATATTCTTTCATATAGAAGAAAAAAGGAGTAATTGTATTTAAAATATGCAAGTTAAAACAATATCTTACTTACAAAGTGTTGTACATTGGAAAGATGCTCCGGAAGCTAAATATCCGGAGTATGCTTTTGTTGGAAGATCTAATGTAGGTAAGTCTTCTCTTATCAACATGCTTGCTAATCGTGATAAAATGGCGAAAACATCGTCAAAACCAGGTAAAACACAAACTATTAATCATTTTATTGTGAATGATGAATGGTATCTTGTTGATTTGCCCGGTTATGGTTATGCTAAAACATCCAAAGCAATGAGGGAGAAGTGGTCTAAAATGATTTTAGATTACATTACTCATAGAGAAAATTTAATGCTCCTTTTCATACTGGTTGACTCCAGGTTAGAACTTCAATCAAATGACCTAGAAATTATTAACTTAATGGGGGAGTGGTCTGTACCTTTTGCTCTTATTTTTACCAAGACAGATAAGCTTTCTAAAACAAAATTTCAAAAAAACATAGAATTGTATAAAAAACAATTATCGGAATATTGGGACCCACTTCCGGATATGTTAATATCTTCAGCCGAAACAGGTGAAGGAAGAGAGCAAATATTACAATACATTGAAGAAATTAACGATATGTATAGAGAAAATAAAATTAAACAGTATGAAATATAACACAATAATAGCATTTCCTATTTTAATTCTTTTACTTGTAATCACAGGTTGTAAGACAATGGAATCAAGAAAAAATGCAGAAAACAAACCATTGATAGGAACAAATTGGGTTTTGAAAACAATTGAAGGAAAACTTATACCGGAAACAGAAACTAAAGTGAATATCGTCTTTAATAATGTAGGTCAATTCAATGGTTCAACAGGTTGTAATCGTTTTTTCGGAAATTTTACATTTTCAAAAAAATCAATAAAAATTGATCCCACAGGTGCTACCAAAAAAATGTGTAGAAATATGGATTTGGAAAAAATATTTTTTCAAACACTGAATAAAGATATGAATCGTTATGTCATTAATAAAGATACTCTTCTTCTTTTATCAAATAAAAATGAACTTTTTCGTTTTATTGCTGAGGATATGATTGAAGAAGAATCCATGCAATAAATTATAAAATCTTTAAAACTTTAAAAGATGATAAAAAAAACAATCTCTTTTTTGGCGTTTATTTTGATAGTTTTTAATGTTTTTTCCCAAGTAACGGTTGATGGAATCATTGCCATTGTTGGAAGAGAGATTATTTTACAATCAGATTTGGAAAAAGCGTATGCTGAAAGAATAAGTACAGTTAAAAGTCCGGATGATATTGATGAGATAAAATGTATTGTATTACAAGATCTGATTTTTTCGAAACTCATGATACATCAAGCTGATTTGGATAGTATTATTATTACTCAAAAAGAGTTGGATGAACAGATAGACGCACGGATGCAAGTTTGGTTAAATTCTGTTGGAGGGGATGCAAAAATCATTGAGCAACATTTTGGTAAAACGATAGCAGATATTAAAAAAGAGATGGTTGAACCTATGTTTAATGCCCTTATCGCAGAAAGAATAACATATAAAATAACGGAAGATATCACTGTAACTCCTTCAGAAGTTAAGTCATTCATGGGTAAATTTAGTGAAGATAGTTTACCAATTATTCCGGAAACTTTTGAATATGGACATATAGTTAAAGTGCCCCCGGTAAGTACGGAAGAGATAGAGAATATTAAAAACAGATTAAATGAATATAGAGAAAGAGTGTTGAAAGGAGAAAAGTTTTCCATGTTAGCTCGTCTCTATTCGGATGATCCCGGGAGTGCAGCAAGAGGGGGTGTATTAGGATTCGTTGAAAGGGGAGTGTTATATCCTGAATTTGAAGCAGTTGCATTTTCATTAAAACCTGGGGAGATCTCTTCAATAGTACAAACAAAAGCGGGATATCATATTATTCAAATGATAGAAAGAAAAGGGGAGTCCATTAATTGTGCTCATATTTTGTTACAACCTAAACCATCAACAGAAGAACAAGTTAAAGCATTAGAGTTCTTAGATTCAATTCGTCCATTAATTATTGAAGAAGGAATTGATTTTTCCGCAGCTGCAAAAAGATTTTCAGATGATTTAACTAAAAATAATGGAGGCTGGGTAACTAATAAATATACGGGATCTTTTAAGTTTGATAAAGAATCAACAGAGCCGGCAACTTTTGCTGTTTTACAAAAATTAAATGTTGGAGAATATTCAACCCCTACACCCTATGTGAATGAGGACGGTGTTATGTCTTATAGAATTCTTTTCTTAAAAGAAAGAACAAAAGAACATAAAGCAAATTTAATAGAGGATTACGATATTATTAAAAGTGCTGCGTTGGAAGAAAAAAAACAAGAAGCAATAGATCAGTGGATATTAAAAAAAGTTCAAGTAACAAATATAAAAATTTCAGAAAAATATAAAAGTTGTCCTTTCGTTATAGAATGGAACATTCCATAAAACTAAAATATAGATGAATATCAAATTTACTAATGATGTAGAAGCAATAGAAGCTTTTGTAGAAAAATACGCAGAATTAAAAAAAGAGATCAGTAAGGTTATTGTTGGTCAAGATGAAGTTGTAAAAAATATATTGATGGCTATGTTTAGCCGTAGTCACGCGCTTTTGATAGGTGTTCCTGGTTTGGCTAAGACATTAATGATTACAACAATTGCAAAATCAATCAGTCTTTCCTATAACCGGATTCAGTTTACTCCAGACTTAATGCCATCTGATATTATGGGGACAGAGATCCTTGATGAAAATAGAAAATTTAAGTTTGTTAAAGGACCGATTTTTGCCAATATTGTATTGGCAGATGAGATTAATAGAACTCCTCCAAAAACACAGTCAGCTCTTCTTGAAGCAATGCAAGAGAGATCTGTGAGTATGAATGCGGTAACTTATGACCTGCCGGATCCGTTTTTTGTTTTAGCTACTCAAAATCCAATAGAACAAGAGGGAACATATCCATTGCCAGAGGCTCAACAAGACCGTTTTATGTTTAATATCTATTTGGATTATCCAACATTTAATGAAGAAATAGATATTGTGAAGAGTACGATTCATGGAGATATGGTGGAACCACAACAGGTTTTGACTATAGAAGAGATTATATTTTACCAAAAGCTATTACAAAAGATTCCTATTACGGATAATTTGTATCAATATGCAGTGAATTTAGCCTCTTCTACACGTCCAAATGGAACCAATGCACATCCTTGGGCAAAAGATTATTTAATGTGGGGAGCGGGTCCCAGAGCATCTCAATTTTTGATTATTGGTGCAAGAACACATGCTGTTCTTAATGGCAAGTATTCTCCGGATATAGAGGATGTGAGAGCAGTAGCCCATAATATTTTAAGACACAGAATTATTAAAAACTATAAAGCTGAGGCAGAAGGGATAACAATAGAAAATATAATTGATAAACTGATAGAAAGTATCTAACCATAATGAGATGAACCTCTATACCAATAAAAGGAGATGGAAATGGCTGCTGTTTTCATCGGCGTCAGTCATTTTTATTTTATTGATGCTTTATTCCAATTCGTTGATCAAAAAGATTGCGGAAGAAGAGAGAAGAAAGGTCAATGTTTGGGCAGATGCGATTGTTTATAAAGCCGAATTAGTTAATCATACGGATCTTTTTTTTGAACAAATACGGAGAGAAGAGAAAAAACGGGCATCTTTTTTGGCACAAGCAATTCAAAAGGTGAGTGAAGCGGACCTCAATGAAGATATCACCTTTTATCTCAATTTTATATCTTCCAATTCAACCATACCCACACTTCTTGTTAATCAGGATGGAACTATCAATTGTGCTGTTAATATTGATCTTGAGTACCAAAAGATGCAGCATATTGATGAGATCAAGCCATTTTTAGATGAGTATGACAGTGTAAAAATCTCATATTATAAAAATCGATACATGTGGGTTTACTTTAAAGAATCTCAGATATATACCAACTTAAAATTGGTAATTGATAATCTGGTTCAATCATTTTTTCAGGAAGTTGTTATTAATGAATCATTTATACCGGTTATCATTACAGATTCTGCATTAACTCAGGTTTATGACTTTGGGAATATTGACACTGCTCAAATTGCAACACCCGGACAATGTAGACAATTGGCAGATAAAATGGCAAAGGCTCATCCCCCCATTAAAATTTATCTTCCTAATAAAGGAACATGTTATGTTTTTTATGAAGAATCGAGTGTGTTGACACGTCTGAGATATTTTCCTTATGTTCAATCTCTTTTTATTTTCATTTTTATTGTTATCGCCTACATGATATTTAATTTTGGGAGGAAATCAGAGCAAGATCAGGTATGGGTAGGAATGTCAAAAGAGACAGCACATCAATTGGGTACGCCTATTTCAGCTTTATTAGCATGGCATGAATTAATCAAAGATCGTGAGGATTTGCAGGAGATAATGCTGGAAGTACAAAAGGATCTATCTCGCCTGGAAATGATCACGCAACGGTTTTCAAAGATAGGCTCCATTCCGGAATTAAGAGAAGAGAATATTATTGCAATAATATATGATTTCATAGGATATCTTCAGACGAGAATTTCTTCAAAAGTAGAAATCAGGATTATGAATCGACCAGATGAAGAAATTTTATTACCGGTAAACAGATATCTTTTAGAGTGGGTTATAGAGAATATATGCAAAAATTCAGTAGATGCCATGGAGGGATCCGGTGTTATTATTATTGAAGTTATCGAAGAGGAAAATCAAATCCATGTTGATCTTTCGGATACCGGAAAAGGGATTACATCCCGGAATCTTAAAACGATCTTTAAACCGGGCTATACCTCAAAAAACAGAGGTTGGGGTTTAGGGTTGACTTTGGCAAAAAGAATAATCGAAACCTATCATAAAGGTAAACTTTATGTGAAGTCATCCATTGTAGATAGAGGTACTACGATGCGAATAACATTAAAAAAGGGCGATTAAAACCGCCCTTTTTTTGATCTAATTCCCTGATTAAGCAGCAGAAATTGCTTCTACAGGACATGTTGCTTCACATGCACCGCATTCGATACAACTATCAGGATCAATAGAATAAACATCACCGGCAGAAATAGCATCTACAGGACATTCGTCTTTACAAGAACCACATGCAGTACAAAGTTCAGGATCAATTTTATAAGCCATAATTGATTATTTAATTAGGGTTAATATTCGGATGCAAAAGTAATATATTTTTTTTACTTTTGCACAAAATAGAGATAAAGAAATGAAAACGAAATTGTTATTGTTTTTATTAGTCTGGTTATCAATCCAATCAGTCTTTTCACAAGATAAAAAAGAGATCACAGTTCTATATTTAATACCGTTTCATATATCAGATTCTCATATTAACATTGCTGAAATTAACAGCGAATTGGACATTTTTGATGTTTCTGCACTACAAATGATAGGATTTTGGGAAGGTGCGAAATTAGGATTAAGTACCTATGAGTATTCAAATAAGAAAATTGAGGTGATTGTTAGAGATATAACAACAGATGAAACAAAATTAAAGCAATTATTAGAAGATGATCGGTTGATGAAAGATGTTGACCTCATTATAGGTCCTTTTTATGGAACATTGATTCCCATAGCAGCTCAATATGCAAAAGAAAAAAAAATCATGATTGTTAATCCATTTTCAATCCAAGAGGCTGAAATAGAAACGAATCCCTATCTCTATAAATTAAAACCTAATATTTCCAGGAAACCTCAAATGGTTAAAGAGTTGATTTTGGATTCTATTCTCAATTATAAGGTTCATCTTTGGTGTGATAATAAAAATGACGAAAATATAAAATTATATACAGAGTATTTCGAAAATCACGATATTGCGTACCAGATTGATGAGGTTAAGTCTCAAACTTATGGATTGAATCTGGATCTTGGTTTTCACAAACATCATGTAGTGATAGCTCTTTTTAATGATCCAACAGTGGTGATGAACCAGATGAGACTTTTTGATAATGCTACTGAGGGAATCTCATACACACTTATTTTTCCTGAAGAGTGGCTCAATTTTAGCGTATTGGATGAAGATTTTTATAGTTTGAAAAACCTTTACTACTTCACCTATTGCTTTGTTGAAGCGAATGAAAAAAGTGCCCGATTTATTGAAGATTATGTAGCTATTTATCAAACACCCTGTCAGTTAGATCGTTTTTCATTTCAGGGGTATGATATCACACGTTATTTTATAGACCTCTATTTTGCACAACAAAACCATAACCTCGTTGAGTTTGTCCCTCTATCTTACCGATTTAAATTTAAAAAATGGTCTCAGGGAGGATTTGAAAATGAAATTATACGATTGATTAAAATCGAGAACTTCGAAAAACGGGAAGTCGGGAAATAAGGTTAGAATATGGGTTCACGTGAAACAATATTGAAATAATCTAAAAACCAATAAGTTATACTTCAAACTTCTTATTTCTTATTTGGTATTTAAAAAAATTAGGGGGCAGATTATATTTCTCTTTATTGTTATGTTTTTACCCCACTCTGGAATATTATGCCTTTTAGGACGCGAGTCAAATTCCGCCTTCCGATTTCCGCCTTTAATTCTACCTTCTATCTTTAAAAGTCAGTTCCGATAGAAATCACAAACCTACCTTTTGGACTAACGAAACGCATATCTTCGATACCCCAGGCATAGTCAACTTTGAAAAAATAGCTAAATAGGGTAGCGCGGAGCCCAAAACCCAATCCGGCAACCCAAGGGTCTACCTGTCGGGTGATGATCGCTGTAATGTTTCCGGAATGGATATAACGGATATATAATGCGTTGTCTTCAGAGTATGGAGTGAGTCCGGTCCAGGCAGTTCCAATATCTCCAAACAGAACAAACTGCATGGTGTTCAAAAAGTCTAAAGAAACGCTTTTATTAAATAACAACTGGATAAAAGGAACTCTTAATTCAGACGATAAAACAACAAAAGAGGTTCCATTACGAATATTTTGGTCGAATCCCCGAATATTGGTAGCCAATGTTTGATAATGGTAGTTTTTACTCCGATCTACATATATTTCTGCATTAAAAGTAGGGTTAATCCAGTTATCAACACCACCCATATAGTACACCAATCTGGCAGTACCAAAATTAGTACTGGCAGCAAACCGTGTACTCCAGGTCATATTTTTATATAATTTGATCGATTTTCTATAATCGATACCCAATACAAACAGATTTAATGAATTTTTACTTACACGAAAATCAAATTCGGCAAAAATTTTGAGTTTATCCCCTTTCCATAAGTTGACATACAACTCTTTAGAAGAATCATAAACATACTCCAGTTTAACGCCACTCCAATATTCTGTATTTATGGGAGCAGTCAAAGCTTGATCACTCAATACACCTTCAACAAATTTTTCTTCTCTACCTTTCAGAGAAAGTCGGATACTGTTAAATTTATCAAAAGGATATTTTAAGTTGTAAAAAACCGAGTTTGTTCTCTGTTTAAGATACTGATAACCAACAGATTGTCCAATAGATTGATAATAATATACGATTTGTTTATCCAAACGTTTTGAAAGATCTTCATAGCTGAGCATCACTTCAGAACCCATCCCAAAAAATGGAAGTCGGAAACCGGCACTAATACGATAATCTTCCAGTATATCTTGAATTCCCACCATGATTAAAGCATTCATTCCTGAGTTAAGATAAATAGGAGTACTCGTCCCTGTAAATTGTTGGTATGAGGTGTTCAAAAAACTAAAGTCTGCCTGAGTGATCAATTTGTTAACTGTAAATTGAGTAAAATAGCTTCTTGTTAAAGGATTTTCAAAAGGGAAACTTTCGATTCTTTCTAACTTTTTTTCCAGAGTATCTTTTTGAGAATCAGAATCTTTGGGGGGCCGGGTTCCTTTGTTTAAGTCTGCGTATGTAACCTGACGAATTCCCCTCCTCTTTTGTGGAATAGATATTTTTCTGATCAGTTTGTTAATAGAGTCTTCATAGTGCTGTTTTGCTATGGAAGAGTTCATGTTTTTGGTGAGTGGGGGAGAGGTTGTCCTTATTTTTAATTCAAAAGGATCAATAAAAATTTGGTCTAAACCATCAATAGATTGAATAGCGCCAATTTGTTCACTATGTTTATTGTAATGGTGTTCCGAAATGGAGTAGCTGTTGTCTGTTAGGGGACTGTTTTTTGCAAAATAAGCATAATGTATAGCTGTATCAATCGTGATGATGGTACTGTCAAATTGAGCCAAGTATCTGTTTTTAATTCCATTCTGATCACCCAGGTAGATAATTTTGTTTTTTCCTAAAACTTGAATATCCGTTTCTGATCCTGTTGGCGTATCGGTTATTTGTAGCAATTGATTATCTTTTTGAGCATAACGATACAAAAAAAGGTCATATTTAGGTTGATTTTGAGTGTGATAAAAACGATTTCCGGGATCTAAAGAATCGACAGGTCTATTAGAAGAAAAAAGGATATCTAGCTGGTTGTTAAAAAAACGTGGTCCAAAATCATCATAAAAATCCTGAGTTAAATTTTGATATGATCTCGCCTGGAAACTATAAAGGAATATATCGGATTGACCATTTTTGAATCCTGAAAAGAGGAGATATTTACCATCGTCAGAAAAGCTCCAATCAGTGATTTTTTCCACATCAACCAAAAAAGGTTTTTCCCTTTTTTTCTCTGAAACAAGGTAAGGATAAAAGAAACAGCGACCCTCTTTTTCTACAGTAAATCCTAACATATCTCCGTTGGGATGCCATCCGATAATAGGAAAAGAAAGATCCGGTTTATCTTCCGTTTTTTTCCCACTTTTGTAGATCAGTTTAGGTCTTTTCGATGTAGAGGTTGTAATCCATATTTTGATTTGTCCCTGTTGATTGGTCACAAAAGCAAAATGTTCTCCATCAGGAGCCAGTTTTAGCTGGGTGTAATGTCTGTTCTTTTTGATCCGTTGAATGGCAGGGGTGCGACTCCCTTCCTCCCCCCCTTTTTTTAAATCATCATGATACAAAACAAACGAATAACGAAACCACTCTTGAACCAGCTCTTTTAAAGAAGAACCGGTCACATACACAAAACTTTTCTCGACACTTCTCAAAGAACGGGTGTAAAAAACAATTTTAGAGATGGCGGCAGGACCATATTTTTCATCAATATATTTCCAGAGAGCATGTCCGGCATAGGTTGCTTCTATCGGATCCAGGTCTTCCAATGAAGAAAAACGTTTGGAAAGAACCCCTTTTTTAATCTGTATATCAATTTCTGGGGACCAGTTTTCAGCCATATAGGAACCCAATCCACTATAAAACCAGTTGGGAACATGGCTCAAGTGTTCTGAAGAAATGTTGGCTCCCACGCTTTCTCCTTCAATGATACTTCGGGCAAAAAGAATGGCAATACCACTCCTGATCATGTTGTCAAAATGATTATGGTTGCCGTCAAAGTAGAGGTATACTTTGTTCCCATAGATGTTGGTGATTCCTCCTCTGTTATAAAAATCTTCGTCATCATGACCAAAATTGGACTCTCTGAAATCGGATTGGGTGTTGTAAACGATAAAGTTGATCTTTTTACTCAAAGAAAAGTTGAATTTTCGTTCAAACTCTTCAATAAAAAGAGGCACTTTTCCGTAAGTATACTCACCCAAAGCCTTAGAGGTGGGATAAAAATAGACATCATATTGGATAGCCCTGAAATATTGCCAATTGAATTTTTGGTATTGAACTCTATTTTTTCCAAAAGTGAGCTGAGATCCATTATAAAACTGAGCCTGTAAAACAAATCCAAGCAGCAATAATGAAATCAGTAAGCTCCCTTTTTTTAACATTTTATGAAATTACACTACAGGTGATTCCTTGTTTATAAAGTTTTTCCTTTATAATTTCCAATTGTTCTTTACGCTGCAAATTAACGGTCACTTCAATTAATACATTTCCAACCGGAACAGAGGTGATAGATCGCTCATGTTCAATATGAGCAATATTGATTGTTTCATCTTCCAGGATCGATAAAACTCTTTTTAATTCACCGGCCTGGTCAAGTACAATAAATTGAATATGTGCTTTCAATCCTTCCTGCATCATCCCCTGATCAATAATTTGTTGGAATAAGTTTAAATTCACGTTTCCACCACTGATAATGGGAACAACACATTTTCCCATCAATGGGGATTTTTTAAAAATAGCAGCTGCTAATGCGGCAGTTCCGGAAGGTTCAGCCAACAGTTTTCCACGTTGGATCAACAAGTATGTCGAGTGGGCTAACTCTTTATCGGAAACCGTTACAATATCATCGACTAACTCTTTCACAATGTTAAAAGTAAGATCTCCCGGTTTTTTTACAGCAATTCCATCAGCAATAGTGTGACATTGGTTTAACGCCAAAACACTTTCACTTTTTTGAGATGCCAACATCGATGCGGCTCCTTCAGCTTCTACACCAATAATCTTGATATTGGGGTTGATCTCTTTCAAAGCAATCGCAATGCCACTGATTAATCCACCTCCTCCAATGGGGACAAAAACAGTATCGGTTTCAGGAAGTCGTCTAAAAATCTCTATACCGACAACACCTTGTCCGGCAATAATTTTTTCATCATTAAACGGATGGATATAGGTTCCATTGTGTTCTTCCAGATACTCTTGGGATGCCGCAAAAGCATCATCAAAAGAGGTTCCGGTTAAAATCACATCAGCTCCATATCCCTTTGTAGCATTGACTTTTGCAGGGGGTGTAAAAGTAGGCATAAAGATCGTACTTTTCAGTCCCAGATAAGATGCGGAGTAAGCAACACCCTGGGCGTGATTTCCTGCAGATGCAGCGATGATAGGGCGTTGTTTTTGTTCTTCAGAAAGGCTCAGTAGCTTATTAAAAGCACCTCTTACTTTAAAAGAACCGGTAGTTTGTAAGTTCTCCAATTTAAGATAGACTTCTGTATCAGCCATTCTGGAGAAGGTTTTGGAATGCATTAAAGAAGTCTCTTTGATTACATTACGCATGGCTTGCTGAGCAGCGATGATGTCGGAATATTTGATAGGTATCATATTTTATAAAATTGGTTTTGTTATAGGGTTGTTTTTTTCTTGTTTTTGGATTGTCGATATTACAGTAATAATTGCAAAGGCTCCCCAAAAAGGAAGACTCAGTTTATCTGTGTCTAAAAAATTATTCATAATGCCGTGAATGTAGTATGAGATAAGAGCGAGGGTAGCAGCCAATGTGAGTAAACGGTATGTCTGATCTTTGGTTTTGATCAGGGTTGTAATTCCGGCATATAAAACAGTAATCATTAGTCCTAATACGGAAAATAATCCGATAAATCCGCTTTCTGCACAAGGTCCGATAAATTCACTGTGTGCATTGCCTCCATCACCAAAATTAGTAGAAATGATCGTTTTATACTTATTTTTTTGAAAAGGAGCATAGTTAAATTGATAGGTTCCCGGTCCCCAACCCACTAAAGGTCGTTTTTCAATCATCCCGAATGCAGCAAACCATCTATTCAATCGTTCTACATTGGAAGCATCTGTCCTGATATTGCTGATGGAACGAATATGTTCCTCAAAAGTGGCTGAAGAATCCTGTTTGTTTTTACCCAATTGGTACAGTATATCACCGGAAAATTTAAAAAAAAGTACTCCTATGATAGCGGCACCAACTAAGAACCAGGAAAACTTAATACGCCATCGAATCAAAAAATAGACGCCTAGGGCTCCTATTGCACTCAACCAGGCAGCTCTTGAAAAGGAGAAGTAGAGTCCGAACAAAAAAATCATACTCAAAGCCACATAAAAAATCTTTTGCCATTTTTTATTCTCCGGGAGAAAGTAAAAACTGATACTAAAAGGTAGCATAAAAGCGAGCGCAGCACCATAGGCAGTGTGGTCATTATAAAATGGTTTTTGAATCCAATGTAAACTATGATCGGAAAAGCCGATTTGTGCATGCTTTATGGTGGTTATGATCACGACTAAAACTAAACCAACAGCATGGAGATTAAAGAAAGTGATTCCTCTTCTAGGGTTATCTTTGATCAAGTAGATCAACATAAAAAAAGAGGAGCCGATAAACCATAGCTTGGAAGTCAGAAATTTAAAGGATACCAAAGGAATTTCGCTGGTTATGGAGGTAACCAGCATCCAAAAAAGATAGAAAAAGATAGCAAGGGTGATAGGATGTTTCCAGTAAGCCTTTTCCCAACGAAACTCGGAGATTAATTTAACTAAAAATAGAAGAGTCAAAAGAATCATAATCACTTCACTGGGTATAGAAATCCCTAAACTCATTTTATCATTTTCAATCAATATGGAGAGAGGGGTTACCAGAGCCATCAGGTAAATGAGCCAATCAATCCTATAGATAGCCAGGAAAACCAAAACAAGTCCTCCACTTACCAAGGGTAAGTAGTAGAACTCTTTGAACAGAGCAAAACAATTGGCTAAAATAAATAAGCCACTGATTGTCAATACTCCGATTCTTTTTGTGTTTTCAGTCATATTTTATGATCTGGATCTTTTTTTTCTAAAAGAAAATTCTGGATCAATAGTTTCAGCAATTAATAATCCAAATAGGGTAACAGTAAAGGCACCCAATGAGGCTAAAATCATAGTAATTAATCTTTTAGGATAATATTTTTTGTCGGCGGGAATCGCTTTTTCAACCACAAATTTTACGGGCATGTTGCTCTCCATATCTATTTTCGCATCCATCATTTTTGATCTGGCTAATGAATGGTACTGGCTAAAGTGAAATTGTTCATTGTGTAATGTTTGTACAATAGGACCCCATTTGGTCAATTTTTCCATCTCTTTTTCCAGCCGCTCTCTTGCCCCCTGATTACCTTGTGCAATAGCAATAGCCAATTGTTGTGTCAATCTTTCCGTTTGTTTTTCCAACACCAAAACTCCATTCTGGGCTATAACCAACAAAGAGTCATCAATCCTTCGTATTTCACGATCGGCATCCTCCAATTGCTTTTCTAATGTTTGATAAGCAATAGTTGCACGTTCACGTTCTATCCTGTTTTTAAAAGTGTCTAATTGAACTACAATTTCATTACAAATATCGGCAGCCAACTGACTATCCCAATCCGATACGGTGATTGAAATAGCTCCATATTGAGTTCTTTTTACAGTAAACTGATTATTCACGGTTTTGTACAAACGATGTCGCCAATGTTTCATGTTGGGATTCAAACCATAGTGCTCAACCAGATTAAATTTCTCAATGATTACATCCTTTAATTCACGAGATGTCAAGAGCTGCATCATATGCTCCGTTTCCTCCTCAACAGCATAGGCTTTAATATCCAAACGCTCATTACCGTGCGGACCCATTAAAATTTTAGCGATGGAGTTGGTTCGGGGTGCGTATATGATAGAGGTTGACTTATATTGAGGTCTAATCAAAAAAGTAATACCTAACGCAAGAACCGCTGCAATAAAGGATACCAGAATAAGTTCTTTTCTCCACTTCCATATAAAACGAATTAAATTGAAGGAGTTAAATTGATTTTGTGTCTCTTCCATTGTTGTTTTTTTTCTTTTTTATTTGTTTTTATTAAAAAAAGGGGGGGAGGAAAAGTTACGCTTCTCGCTCCTGTATCGTGATAGAAAGTTCGTTCAATTGCTCCTCGGAAACACGTGCCGGAGCCTGGATCATCGTGTCTCTGGCTGCATTGTTTTTCGGAAAAGCAATAAAGTCCCTGATAGAATCGGTGTCGGAAAGGACTGCGCAGAGGCGGTCAAATCCGAAAGCAATTCCACCGTGTGGAGGCGCACCATATTGGAATGCATCCAACAAGAAGCCAAATTGCGCTTGTGCTTCCTCTTCGGTAAATCCCAGAACTTTAAACATTTGAGATTGCAGTTGGGTATCATGAATACGGATAGAACCTCCACCAATCTCTGTTCCGTTAATCACCAAATCGTAAGCATTGGCATTCACAGCTCCCGGATCAGTTTGCAAAAGCTCGATATGTTCCGGTTTGGGAGCGGTAAACGGGTGGTGTTTGGCGTAAAAACGCGCAGTTTCTTCATCCCACTCCAACAGAGGGAAGTCAACAACCCACAACGGTTTATAATCGCCGGCTTTTCGTAATTCCAACCGATTTCCCATCTCTAAACGCAATTCTCCCAACTGTTTTTGGGTTTGCTCTTTTTTGCCGCTTAATATCAGGATGAGGTCACCGGCATTGGCATTGCTATGTTTAGCCACTTCTTGCAAATCCTCCTGATTGTAGAACTTATCCACAGAGGATTTGAAAGTTCCTTCCGGCTGACACATGATATACACCATTCCGGAAGCGCCAATTTGCGGACGACGAACAAATTCAGTAATGTTGTCCAACTGTTTGCGGGTGTAGTTGGCTGCACCGGGAACAACGATTCCTCCAATCCATTCCGCTTGGTTAAAGATCGAGAAATCACGATGTTGCAAGTAAGGAGTCAGGTTGACAAACTGCATTCCAAATCGGATATCCGGTTTGTCAGATCCATACAAGTTCATCGCATCCTGATAGGTCATTCTTGGAATCGGTCCTATTTCAATCTGTTTGATTTGCGCAAAAATATGCTTCACCAATCCCTCAAATGTGGTCAAAATATCCTCTTGACTCACAAACGACATTTCACAGTCGATTTGAGTAAACTCCGGTTGTCTGTCTGCTCTTAAATCCTCATCACGGAAACAGCGAACAATTTGGAAATATCGGTCAAATCCGGAAACCATCAACAGCTGTTTGAAGGTTTGGGGCGATTGGGGTAAAGCGTAGAATTCTCCCGGATGTATTCTGGAAGGAACGATAAAGTCGCGGGCTCCTTCCGGAGTCGATTTGATCAAAAATGGAGTCTCAATCTCGAGAAATCCCACAGATTGGAGATAGTTTCTCACGGCTAAACCCACATTATTTCTGAAAATCAGGTTGTTTTTCACTTTGTTTCGGCGCAAATCCAGATAGCGATACTTCATACGCAACTCATCTCCGCCATCGGTTTGATCTTCAATGGTGAATGGGGGCACTTTCGATTGGTTGATCACCTGAAGTTGGTTCACCATAATCTCAATATCTCCCGTTGGGATGTTAGGATTTTTGCTATAGCGTTCCATCACTGTGCCGGAAACCTGGATAATCCACTCACGACCAAGCTTTTCAGCTTTTTCTGCCAAAGCCGCGTTCACTTCGTGATTAAAAACCAATTGGGTAATGCCGTATCTGTCACGTAAATCGATGAAAATCATCCCTCCCATGATTCTGTTTTTCTGAATCCATCCAATCAGAGTTACCTCTTTTCCAACGAAATTCATATTGAGTTCACCACAATGATGTGTTCTGTATGCAGTCATAGTCATATTGTCAATAATTAGATCTTAAATTACATTAAAATACAATCCGCAAAGATACGAAATAATGAACAAATCTTCAAAATTTGAGTTCTAAAAATTTCAGTATTTTTGTAGGTTGTACAAAACTATTGTTAAATATTGTAAACGTCTAATTTAATGAAAGTTACCGATATGAGCCCTGATAAAATTACGCAAATTATTAACTTAGTCAAATCAGAAGTAAAATATGCCCTTGGATGTACCGAACCGGTAGCGGTTGCTTTGGCAGTGGCAAAATCTTGTGAAATACTAAGATCCAACAATGAAGAACCCACACAAGTTTGGGTGGAAGTCAGTCCCAACATTTTAAAAAATGGAATGGGAGTGGGCATTCCGGGAACCAATATGATCGGGTTGGATATAGCTTCAGCATTGTCGATGGTGTGCGGAAAAACAGAGTATAATCTGGAAGTTTTAAAAGAGGTAACACCGGAGAAAATCGAGATGGCTCAATCCATTTTAGCTCAAGGAAATGTGAGAGTGAGGATGGCAACAACATCTAAAAAACTGTACATTAAGGCGACAGCAAGGAACGATAATCATAAAGCAACAACAATTATCCAGGACATGCACGATAACATCGTTTATTACGATTATGATCAGACCATACTTTTTAATGAAAACTCCGATGCCGTAGAGGAGAACCACTGTGTACTGGATGGTGAAGAGCAGATGAACTCAATATTGGAAGTGGGTTTGAGTGTGGCTGTCATTTGGGATTTTGTACAAAAGGCTGAATATCAGGATATTGAATTTATTTTGGAATCAGGCAAAATGAACAAAGCTCTGGCAGAAGAGGGATTATCAAAAGAGTACGGCTTGCAGGTTGGAAGAACAATACAGAGAAATATTCATAAAAATATTTTGGGATATGGTTTATTAACCCACTCTATGGCACTTTCAGCGGCAGCTTCAGATGCAAGAATGGCAGGTTCCTTGTTACCGGCGATGAGCAATAGTGGAAGTGGCAATCAGGGTATTACGGCGACAGTGCCGGTGGTTGCCGCTGCGGAATATTTTGAAAGTTCTGACGAGGAATTGGCTCGCGCGTTGATGTTGAGTCACCTGATGACCATCCATATCAAAGGACAATTGGGCAGACTTTCCGCTCTATGCGGAGCATTGGTTGCCTCAATTGGGGCTGCTTGCGGGATGGCCTATTTGGCAGGAGGCAATTTGCAACAAGTGGAATTCACGATTAAAAACATGATTGGTAATATGACCGGAATGGTGTGTGACGGAGCCAAAATCGGATGTTCTCTCAAAGTAGCATCAGGAATCTCTTCGGCAGTACAATCGGTTTTGTTGGCTATGGATAATATTTGCATCTCCGACAATGATGGAATTATTGAAAAAGATATCGAAAAAACCATCAAAAACTTAACCAATATCGGCTCCAAAGGAATGCAAGCCACCGATGATATGATCCTGAAAATTATGGTATCAAAATTAGACAATTAGGGATTTCTACGACCATTTTCAAAATTATTATGTATGATTTGATAATCAGGGATATAAATCCGAAATCCGCATTCCGAAATCCGAAATCAAAATGGCTTTAGCCCAAATTTATTATAATGTTACCCTTTGTTAGGTTTTTGTGTTGATTATTGTTTTTTAAATATCTTAACAAAAAGTTGTTTTAAATCGTCGCATACAGTTTCATATTCAGGCAGTTTCCCCTCTTCTATTTGGTGTTCCAAACTGTTTTTCCACGCAGATTTTAGAATTTTGTTGTCTTTATTTATCAAATCTTCTATGCCTGAATATTGGATTTTTTTGTATTTTACTTTTTTGTTAAAACCATTTACAACCTTTTGCCAATCAATATTTTCAATATTCCGGCTCAAATACCAAATATCATAATAATCTCTTGGGGCTTTATATGAACGCTGTATCAATGCTCGAAGTTTTTCAGAAAGCACTTCATAAATGCTATAAATTGGTATATTTTGAGCATTTTCGGTTAGCTTATCGCTGTAATTGTGAATGATATTTGCAACTTCCGGTTCAAAAATCATCTTTTCATATAAAATTATCTCAATTTTTATGCTTGTCTGCCAGCGATTTGGCTCTGGTGGTTGCTGATTTTTACTGTGATCTGCTCCCCAAAACTTAACTTTCGCTCTAAATCCCGTAAGTTGATTGTTAAACTGCAAATTTTCAAGTGATTGAATATACAAAGGTATTTCTGCACGTTCTGAAATAAGCGCTACAATCTTTTTCAGCATTTTCATATCAAACACAAAATTTGCATTTATAGCTGTAAAATCAAGGTCTTCGGAAAAACGATAATTAGGGAAACGACATTTTTTCAAACAAGTTCCGCCTTTAAAAACCAGATTTTCACGACATTCAGGAACAGTGTAAATCGCATCAAGAAAATGTCCCAAAACCCAATCTTTATCAATGGTTGTGGTGCGAACTTTTTGCTCTATTGCCAATCTATTGATCTCGTTTTTAGTAATCATTTTAATACTGATTTTTCACAATTCCTAAAATGGTTTCATTTGATAAATTCATTTTCAAACGCCAAACGCTGTTTATTTCGCCGGTATTTTCGCCAAAAATATCAAAGAGGTTATAACTGCGATTAACTTTGGAGCGGGCATATTTAATAAAACTCTGTAAATTTTTCTTTTCAAAAAATTCTGCCAAAAATCCAAGTCGCTTTGTTACAGCAATATTATTCACGGCTTCGCAATAGTTTTTCAACTTTGCTGAATTTAATTTTGCAATATAAAATGCTCTAATTAACTCTGCAAAACCGCCTGAATATTTTGGTAAATCAAAGCAATCCACAATCGTTTTTTCAATGTCAGTAATTGGGTATTGATAATTTCCGTACCCGTTAAAAACAATTCCTGTTCGCTTATTGGGTTTAATTTTAATGAATTGATAGGTTATTCCGGCAAATTCAACTTCTTTTTTGAGTTGAGTGGTTTGTATAAAAACTTTATTGGGAAACTGCTCTGTAAGTCCGTGTAAGTTCAATGCTGACCAATAGGCAACAGCACCCTCTTTTGCAAGAAAAGTACCTATTACATTTTCATCTCTAAAATGGGCACGACAATATTTCCCACGTTCAAGGCGAGCAAGAAAACCTTTTGCAACAAGATTTTCAACAATTTCATTGATAGTTCGATTGTCTAAATCAAGTTCAATTTTAAGTGTTCGAATATCAAAAAACTGAATTTCCTGTTCTTCAAGATATTTAATAAAATCGTTTTGTGTCATCTTATAAGCATATTTCATTATCTTATATCCGCTTTAATGACGGTTTTATTATTTATAATTATGCCTCAAAAATAGTACTTTTTATTTATTTATACAAGATGTCAAGGAAGATTTGTTAACAAATTTTTGTTAATTCTATATTCATTCCGCCTTCACAAGGTTTTTCTCAAAAGGATAACATTCCAGAGTGGGGTGATGGATTAACAAAAAAGACACCCCAAATTCTGCCCCCTGTTTATTTTAAATACCAAATAAGAAATAAGAAGTAAGAAGTAAATATATTTCTAAATACTTGATAATCAAATAATTATAGATTTAGGATCTCGTAATTCGTAATTCGTAATTGTTCCGCCTTCCGCCTTTTTTTAATCCTATTAATCCTAGTCCGCCTTTATAATGTCATATCTCTCTCAGGATCAATGTTTTGCTATTATTTATTGATTTTCTATTTCTTTTGCCCAAGGACTCAAAATATATTCGTGTAAATCATATTGAAACTGTTCCCGCAATAAAGTTAAAATATGATTATAGTGTAATTCATTAACTTTTCTGTAAACTTTCCCATACATACTAATATTATCCGGGTGATCAACTATGATACCATCAAAAAAGAAATGCCAAAAAGTTTTAATCTCAATATCAGAATAGCCCTCCAATATTTTCAGAAAATCTTCTGTATTATTTAAAAAAAGTTCTTGTAATTTATACTGAAAATAATTTACCGCATCTGCAGCCCAATAACTATTTTGAGATATATTTATAATCTTTTTATAGAAATCTGTTTTATCAACTACATCTATTGTGGAGTAAAACCTATCGATGTGTTCACTGGAAACAGAATAAAGAGGAGAATAATAGGTAGAATCTTCATTTATCTCTTTATAGCCATAAGTGGAATTAAATAATTGAAAATTATCAGGAAAAACTTGAAAGAAAGATGCCTTATATTGATTGCTATCTTTTGAATTTTCAGATAAACTATAATATTCAACAAGTAAAGAATCTAATCGGTTTTGACTCATAACAATGTAAGTAGAAATGAGCATTAAAAATAAAATCACAATTCTTTTCATCACTTTACATTTTGGGGATTGATTCAAAGGTGTCTTTATTCTAAAACAGAATTCCAATATAAAAGCCATTCTGGTAAATAGGAGTTATTCGGTTATAATAGTAAAAGAAAGGTTTTTTGACAGGGTACACCGTTTCATAAGAGATTCTATTCATTGTAACTTCCTTATTATCAGTAAGATTATATTCAACAATAAGATATTCTCCAACATTAGGTAACTCTCCTACATACTTTCCATCCATATAATTCAATATTTCTTCGGTGCATTTACATTCATTGAGTAACAATTCCCATGTGTCGCCTTCTTGAATTTTTTGAAAAAAATGGGCTTTTTTACTACATTCTCCCCTAACTCCATTTTTATTCAACTGTCCTTCTGAATATTGATAACGCAAACTAGCCGATTCAATCGGCCACTCTTTTTGAGTTATTGGAATGTTTTTTTGATAATAAAAATCTCGCATAGAATCACTTTTAGTCACGAAGAGATCATCTATTGAGCAATTTATAGAAATTATAGCCAAAATGTTATTATGATAAAGAAAACCTGTGCAGTTTTCTTTCTTGAGAATTTCCCAAATTGTAAGATCATATTGTTCAATATCAGCGAAAATTCTGATGGTTGTATCTGTTTCATATGTAATAAAAAATCGGTAGAAATAGGGTTTATTCAGAAGACAAAAAATACACTCTTCAGAAAGCATATCCAAACTATCCAACAAACTATATATTACAGGATTCTTGATTTCGTATTCAGGAAGTTTTAATACAAGTTTATCATTATCCCCTGTTTGGGAATATAACGTGAAACCATTCAGTAAAATTCCTATGCAAAAAAATAATATTTTCAATTGCTTCATCATGATTAAAAATATTTATTTTGACTTTTGAGGATCACTTGGCAAAGGTAATTAAAAAAGTCGAAAGTCGGAAGGCGAAAGTTTTTTCATAATTGAAAGTTGAAAATTGAAAATGGCAAAAAATAAAACCTATCTTATAGATATAATTGAATATCAAGTAGTTAAATCATATTTCCACACATTTTTTAATTCTTAATTCTACATTCTAAATTCTAAATTTAGGATCTCGTAATTCGTAATTCATAATTGTTTATTCCGCCTTCCGCCTTCACCCTTCCGCCTTCCTCAAAAGTTGTATATCGCTTTGGGTGCAAAGAATCTCATTCCTAATCCTCTGAGTAACAGGAATAAAAGGAGTGAAACCCAAAGGGCGTTGTTGCCCATAAATTGGCTGAAGCCGTAATAGAAAAGGAAGTAGGCAGCGGTGGCGATAAAAATGGCATTACGCATTGCCTTGGAGGCTGTTGCACCAACATAGATCCCGTCCCACAAAAAGGCTGCAAACCCCGAAATAGGAATCAGCAAGACCCACCAGAAGTAAGTACGGGAGGCTTCCAAAACTGTCTGTTCATTGGTGAAGAGACTCAGAATCTCCTCCCCCCAAATAAAATAGATCAAAGTAAAAAAAGTGGTCAAAATCCAACCCCATCGAAAAATATAACGAATCGCTAATTTTAAACTTCCTTTGTTTTTGGCTCCCACAAATATACCGGTGAGCGACTCCGCAGCATACGCAAATCCATCCATGATATAGGAGAAAAGGGTGAATAGCTGCATCAATAACGTGTTGACAGCCAGTACGGTATCGCCAAATCGGGCAGAGAAACTCGTAAAGCTGGTGAAAACGATAATCAGACAGAAAGTTCTCAAAAAGATGTCGGAGTTTACCTTGAAGAAGTTGACCCACAGATGTAATTGGAATAGGGATTTACGATTGTAATATTTTCTCAATTTTCCGTAGTAAATGAGCCACAGCGTTGCAGCCAGCAGCAAACCGGTGTATTCGGCGACAACAGTTCCAAGCGCAATCCCTTTGAATCCCATATTTAATCCGTACACAAACAGCAGACTGAAAGCGATATTCAAAACATTGACTGTGATGGCAATAATCATCGGGAAACGGGAGTTTTGCATCCCGATAAACCATCCTTTGGCAACGTACAAGAGTAGGGTACAGGGTGCAGCCCAGATTCGGATGTAGAAGTAATCGATGATGGGTTGCTGTGTTTCGGGGGAAACTTTGATAAAAATCAGGGCAAATTTGAGAATCGGTGACTGTAAAATAATCAATATCAGGGAGATAGTCAATGCAATCAGGATACCTCGCATCATAATGGTAATCACCTCTTCCAAATCTCTGGCTCCCAAAGCTTGAGCAGTGAAACCGGTGGTTCCCATTCGTAGAAATCCGAAGTTCCAGTAGATAAAGTTGAAGATTACCCCTGCAACTCCAATTGCTCCAATAAAGGAAAGTGAGCCCATGTGTCCCGCAATAGCCAAATCGACCATGCTGAGCAAAGGGACACTTATATTGCTGATAATGTTAGGAACGGCTAATTTAAGAATTCGTCGATTCATAGGATAAAGAGCAAATTAACCGACTTTCACGGAAACAGTTTTAGCACTCCCAATGGAAATAGGGGTTATAACCAAAAAACCCATAACCTTTTCGGATGGTTTCAGAAAATAAAACTTTAAAAAAATAAAGAATTATAAGAAGGATTCAATTTTTTTAACCAATTCAGGTTTTTTAATCAATCCAACGTGAACATCCTTCACATCTCCATTTTTCAAGAAGATGATCATAGGGATATTTCTCACGCCAAATTGCATAGCGATATCATTGTTTGCATCGGTATCACATTTTCCGATGATGGCTCTGCCTTCGTACTCTTTCGCTACTTCTTCAATGATGGGAGTTAATGCTCTGCAAGGGCCACACCATTGAGCCCAAAAATCGATCACGATCAATTTATCCGATTTGGTGATCTCTTCAAAATTTGCGCCATTAATTTCTACTGTCATAGTTATCTGTTTTTTGGTTAATAATGTTAAAATATGATCTTAAATTTCTACAGCTTCTTTTAATTTTTCAGCATTTTCAGCAACTTGCAGTGCTTCGATGGTCTCTTCAATATCACCATCCATAAATCCGATCAAATTGTACATTGTCAGGTTGATTCGGTGATCGGTTACTCTGTTTTGAGGATAGTTGTAGGTTCTAATTTTAGCGGATCGGTCACCCGTAGAGACCATAGTTTTTCTCTTGGATGAAATCTCATCCAGATATTTCTGGTACTCTCTTTCAAAAAGTCGGTTCCGAAGTACTTTCATCGCTTTTTCCAGGTTCTTGATCTGCGATTTTTCGTCCTGAATAGCCACGACAATCCCGGTAGGAATGTGTGTCAATCTGATAGCAGAGTAGGTTGTGTTCACCGACTGTCCGCCCGGTCCGGATGAACAATAGGTATCTTTACGGATATCACTCTGTTTCAACTCAATATCAAACTCATCAGCTTCAGGCAACACCACAACGGATGCGGCAGAAGTATGCACTCTGCCCTGAGATTCCGTTTGAGGTACACGTTGGACACGATGCACTCCGGATTCATATTTCAACAATCCGTACACCTGTTCTCCGGAAACTTCAAAAACGATCTCCTTAAAACCGCCTACAGTTCCTTCAGTCATGGAGAGCACTTCAACTTTCCATCCCTTTTTATCAGCAAAATGTTGATACATTCTGAAAAGATCGCCGGCAAAGATACTCGCCTCATCGCCACCGGTTCCGGCACGAATTTCTACCTGAGCATTTTTGGAATCCTGAGGATCCGATGGAAGTAGTAAAATACGGATTTTCTCTTCCAAACTCTCTTTTTGTTCCAGAAAAACATCCAATTCAGACTTGGCTAACTCGCGAAAATCCTCATCTTTTTCCGTGGAGATAATCTCTTTGGTATTGGCTATATTATCAACAATATTTTTGTACTCTTTGTAAGCGTCAACAACAGGAATTAAGTCTTTATAATCTTTGTTCAGTTTGATATAGCGTTTCATGTCGGAAATCACATCGGGTTGTGTGATTTCATCCGCTATAACTAACCAATTTTGGTAAATTGCTTCTAATTTTTCTAACAAATCATCCATTAGTGAATCCTATTTTTTAGGGTTGCAAAGATACAAAAATTATGATTGATCTATTTGAGTATACTCACTATTCATATTTTAATTTTTTGGAACAGGTTGATTTAAAATTTATTGAATCACGATTTCATCAGTAAAAATCCAGCAAGGCTCTCCAAAACCACGATGCCATTCCGGATTTTTCTTTATTGCTTTGGCTTTTATTTTGATATATCTTGCCTCCTTGGCGAGATCTGTTTTGACAAACTTTTGAATATGTGCTTTTGCTAAAACTTCCGGATTCTGATAAGTTTCGGAAAAAACTTTTTCCCATCTGCGTCCGTTTTTTGAAACGTAGAATGTAACCTCTTCAGGAACAAAAATCCAGGAAAGAGGGTAAAAGTAGAAATCGATACTGATTTGCTCAATGGGTGTGATCTCTTCCAAATCCACAACTGCTTCAAAATCTTGTCCCAGGAACCCCAGCCAATTTTGGTGATAATTGAGTATTCCGAAAACCCCGTCAATCAAAGCTTCTGCTCCACCCCGGTTATAAGCGTTACTGAATTTTGTTTTGAGCTTGATTTTTTTCCCAACTGCCAAATTGTTCACACTCGACTTTTCAATAAAGTGGAACACATTTTCCCGCCACTGTTCAGGAGAATAACCGTTTTCCTCCAGGTTTTTTATTCCCATTTTTTCACAATCTGCCACAAATCGGTTGATCAGATCGATCATCTCCGGTTTGACCTTTTTAACGCCATTTTCAAAATGGAAAAGAGAGAGTTCTTCCGACACTTCACTCATGGAAAGTTCTATTTTGGCAAAATCATGAGAGAGTTCCAAATACCTGATTCTATCCTTAACATCTTGTCTGTGAGCTAATTGATATGCCTGTACGAACAGTGAATCATACTCTTTTATCAGTTCGGGTGTCAGATAAGTATTAACTCCATCAATGGGATAACCGTAGATATCCAGTCTTTGGTCCCCGTTAATAACGGCTTGTGTGTTTTTTTTGAAATAAGAATAAATGGGGGGATATGCTCGCTCATAGTATCCCTCAATAAATTCGTTCATAATCTCCTCGGGACTGCTGTGGACGTCCCACATCAGTTTAGCGATGAGGTAAGTTCTGAGCTCCATCCAGGAGGTTTTGTTGTTGGGTCCGGTTCCTTGCTCAAACATCATTTTTACCCCGGAGCGGGAAAACCATTCCAGGTTGGGCTGTAAAACATGCAAATTGGGGAAAGGATTCATCATGTTCCGGAATTGAACTACATAATCCCAGAGAAAAATGTTGTCCGTCAGGTTTTTCCATCCGGTCATGTCGCTCACAAAGGATTGCTCCCGTGGATTGAGTTCAATGCCTCTTTCTCTTCCACACTCGATAGAGCAAAACATAATATTCACATTATCAGCCGGTTGAATGAGTCTGTAAGGAGGTTTTCGGGTGTATTGGTAAGCCAAAGTAGAGATGATTTTGTCCGGGAAACGGGCAGCTACCTGATTGATAAAATAGAGCAACGTTCCGGAAGGAGCACCATAGAGCGAGTCCAATCTCCGACATTGAGAACAGGTGCAATTGTTCATGTTGTCGTTGTTGGAAACGGACCAATAGAGCGCATCCGGTTTTTCATCCATCATCACTTGCAAGTTTTTACACAACTGTTCCAGCAGTTCCGGATTGGATAAACAAAGTTGCCCATCTTTAATCCGTCTGCCATGAATTTCCGAAAACCATTCGGGATGAGTTTCGAAATATTGCTCAACGGGAATCAGATATTGAAATGTGTGGACAAACATACCCCACTCTTTATATAAATCTTCACGATTGTGAAGTCGATGCCAATTCAGGTAAAAATCGGAGTGATTCGGATAGTAGTACAACACTTCTCTGTACTTAAAACTAGGATTTTTCAATTGGTTGAGTTGCGGTAAAACATAAAATCCCTGTTGGACAACATCCAGAGCATCAGGAGTATAGAGACGGGTACCCAACTGTTCCTCAAGAAAATCGTAAACGGCGTACAAAGCAGCTTTTTTGTAAGTTCCGTATAAGATTAAGTTTTCACGGTCACAATATTTGATAAATCCGTCATCCCGGATTTGATCTTGATTTTTTATTGTTTGAGCTGCATATTCAGTATTCCCGATGTAGATTCCTTTCTCTACGGTTTGTTCTCCTTCCCGGAGGATGGGGAGCTCGGCGCCTGAAATGGCAATCAGCAATCGCTGCATTTCCTGAGCGGCATGTTGCTCAATATCAGAAGGATAAGATGGTACGACGATGCTATGCTCTGATTCCCCCCTATTAAATAAAAGAGATTGAGAAAAAAGAGAAAAATTAAAAAGCAGAACTAAAAGTAAACCGTATCTTTTCATAAAATAATTAAAAAGCAAATGTACGATTTTTATTGATTTAATCTAATTTGTTGTACTTTTGTTGCCTCAATTCAAAAAAGATGTCAAAGATTGAACTGTTAGCACCGGCAAAAAATGGAATATATGGTCAGGAAGCAATCAACCATGGAGCGGATGCGGTCTATATTGGAGCACCTCAATTCAGTGCACGGGTAGCTGCCAATAGTTCCATTGCGGAGATTGAAGAGTTGGTACGTTATGCCCATCGTTACGGGGCAAAGGTATTTGTGGCTTTAAACACGATTTTGGATGATCGGGAGCTGGAACAGAGTGCCCAACTGATCAATCAGTTTTACAATATCGGAGTGGATGCACTGATCATTCAGGATGTCGGAATTCTGTCACTGGATCTTCCGCCTATACCGCTTCATGCTAGTACTCAAATGGATAACAGATCGTTACAAAGGATTTTGTTGCTGGAACAATGGGGTTTTGAAAGAGCTATTTTGGCACGTGAGCTTACTTTGGAAGAGATTGCACAGATCAGACAAAATAGTTCGATTGAACTGGAAGCGTTTGTACATGGCGCATTGTGTGTAAGTTACAGCGGGCGCTGTTATTTGAGTCGCGCCTATACAGGGCGAAGTGCCAATCGGGGAAACTGCTCTCAACTTTGTCGTTTGCCCTACACTCTGGTCGATCAATCCGGAAAAGTTATTGTTCAGGATCGTCATTTGCTCTCTCTGAAAGATATGGATCGCTCTCATGCACTGAAGGAGATGATGGATGCCGGAATTACCTCTTTTAAAATTGAGGGGAGATTGAAAGAACTCTCTTATCTCAAAAATATTACATCCTATTATCGTCAGAAACTGGATGCTATTTTGAATGAAACGCCTGATTATCAACGCGCTTCTTTTGGAACTACAACCTTCTTTTTCACTCCTGATCCTACCAAAACTTTTCACCGTGATAAAACCGAATATTTTCTAAAAGGTAGAATTCCTGTGCATACAACGTTGAATACTCCCAAATCTACAGGAGAGTTAATCGGAAAAGTGACCCAGGTTTTTGATTATTATTTCACTTACGTAGGCAAACCATTAAATAATGGAGACGGCATGATTACCTTTGATAGTCAAGAACAATTAGTAGGTTTCAAAGTGAATAGGGTAGAGGGGAATAAGGTTTTTCCGGCTACTATGCCCATTCTTGAAAAGGGACAAGTATTGTACAGAAATGAAGATCACGACTTAGAAAAGCAGCTGTCCGGCAAAACGGCTGAGAGAAAATTGGCACTCTCCATTCAGGGGAAAGAAACCACAAACGGACTGATGCTTTCTTTCAAAGACGAGATGGGGAATCAGTTTGTTAAAGAGTATCATATCGAAAAAGAGATAGCCCGAAATCAGGAGATGGCAAGGGAAAATACAATCAAACAACTGAGTCGTATCGGGAATACCTATTTTCATATTCAAGATATTGATATAGAATGGGATACTCCATTTTTTATTCCTTCTTCACAGATTTCTACAATGAAAAGAGAGATGTTGGAAGGATTGGAAGAGGTGAGAACGCAGCGAGAATTAATCCCCAATCCTAGACCACGCCGGAAAATAAATCACGGAGTTCAGGTTCCGAAAGAGTTGAGCTATCTTTTCAATGTAGCGAACAGTGGAGCCAGGAAGATCTATTTTTCTGAAGGGGCAGAAAAGATTGATCCCGCTTTTGAGCAACAGATCCCGGAAGGAAATCCGCTAGTGATGCAGTGTAAGCATTGTATTAAATATGCGTTGGGATTCTGTCCGAAGTATTTTCCTGACAAAAAGAGAACCTCATTTCAAGAACCTTTTTACTTGAAACAGGGTGCAATAAATCTAAGAGTAGAATTTGACTGTAAAGAGTGTGTTATGAATCTTTATTCTCTTCCGAAGGGTTATGATCTTCCGAAAGGGGAATAAGGTGTTTGTATTTTTCTCTTCGTTCATTCCATTTTTGACGTGCATATTGCTGCATATCAGTAAATTGGTCTGTTTCGTCAACAATCTCCATTCCTAATATGGACTCAATAATATCCTCTAATGTAACGATACCGTTAAAGCTTCCATATTCATCGGTAACAATTGCAATATGTTCTCTTTCTTGTAATAATCGTTCCCATAATCTCATGATGGATTCTTCCTCGTCAGCAACAATCACTTCTCTTTTAAATTCAGAAAGCTTAGCATGGAAATTATCATTGGCCATTTGTTCCAAAATCTTTTGACGAAGTACATATCCGGTAATATGATCCTCATTTCCACCGACATACACCGGAATACGGGCATAGTGTAAATAATCTTTATTTTTATAAAACTCTTCAACGGTCATCTCTTCCGGAGCAATCAATACTACAATTTGTGGAGTCATAATATCTTCCACTTTAATGGTATCCAACTTTTGAAGATTTTGGATGATAATATTCTCAGATGCATCAAACTCTCCTTTTTCTGTGGCCATATCAGCCATAGCAAATACCTCCTCACGGCTCACGCTGTTGTCAAAATCCTTTGGTCCGACTAATTTGGACAAATATTCAGATATGATTACAAAAGGGTAGGAGATGATAATCATAAATTGGAGCCATGGAGTAATTCGAACAATTAAGTTCTTCCATAGATGAGCACCTAAAACTTTAGGAATAATTTCAGAAAGCACTAGAATAAGAATTGTAAGAACAGCTGAAATAACCCCAAAAGAAACGTTTTTAAATATGAGAACTGCTTGAGCTCCCACTCCGGCAGCACCCACTGTGTGGGCAATAGTGTTGAGTGTTAAAATGGCAGCAAGTGGTCTGTCGATATTTTCTTTAAAATTCTTTATTGTGGCAGCTCTTTTAACTCCCTCATTTTCAAGCATATTGATATATGAAATTGGAGTGGAAAGAAGAGCAGCTTCAAAAAGTGAACAAAGAAAAGAAACGGTTAAAGCTAAAAACAGGTAAAATAATAATAAACCCATGATATGTTAAAAATAATTTTGGCAAAATTAATGAAAATAGTTATATCAATGGAAATTGATTATCGTTAAAATAAATACATTAATTTACTTTTATCACAGGAAACATTGCTTCTATCCTTTTTATATAATCTGCTTTTACATATTGTACTGTCGAATCTAAAAAAGTAGAATCTAATGCAGAGTGATACTTGATGAAATATTCTTCAAAAGGAAAATCATACCTGATTATATAAATTGAACCTATTGAAGAATAGGTATATATAAAATAATCGCAGTTATACTTAAAATATTTAATCAGCTTTATTGAGTTTGATATTTTTTTTTCGTATTGAATAGAGTTAGAATCAATCTTAAAAGGACCTCTAAAACTGGTATCCTGAAACATGTTTAAAACATCAATAAAATTTATGCAACTTCCTGAATCTATTAACATAGACCCTTGAATAGGTTTGTTTTTTAACTCTCCGCAAATTAATATTGTGTCTTTTTTTAGATTGACGCATTTACTATTATCCTCATTTTTATTGTCTTTTGTATTACAACAAATAAAAACGATAAAGAACAAAATTAATAATAACTTATCTGTATAATCCATGCCAATAATCATTATAAAATTTTTTCATCAGAATATTCTGCATCGGAACAATATTTCCGATCTAAAATTACTGCACTTACATTGTCTAAATTGTCACTCAATTTATACTCTTTAATTCCAAAAGGACTATTAAATTTACTCATCAAATCGCCGGTCATATTAAACACTACCTCTTTGTTCATTATTCCCAAACGGGAACTGCCGTAAATGGGGCGCGTTTGATCACTGTACTTTTTATGTAATCCATTCAGAATCACAGTTTTTGTAATCCAATTCAATGAGCAAAGATACACAAATTTTTGATATATCAATAAAATCAACCCATTACCTGATGTTTTTTGAGCATTCATAATTTTTTGTCTGTTATAATGTTTTTTTGTTAGCTTTGCTTGTTGAATCTATGTAGTACGGATCTCCTTCCATTACTTTTGAACATACCGCCAAATTTCATATCTTTGCCGATTATTTTATTTTTTTAGAGATGAACTGGGTAAAATTAATAAAAGGTAAAAAAACAAAAGATTTAATCAAAGAGTATTTCAGTATTATTTTGGGATCTTTTTTGATGGCTGTAGGGTTGGTGGTGTTTATATCACCATTGAAATTAGCTCCTGGTGGGGTTTATGGGATAGCGATTATTTTGCACCATATTTTTGATTTTCCTATCGGATTGTCCGGAATCGCATTGGATATTCCTCTTTTATTGTTGGGAACTTTGATATTAGGTCCAAAATTTGGAGTTAAAACAGTGGTGGGAATTGTTTCGCTCTCCGGTTTTATAACGCTATTGGAGTTTGCTTATGGCTATGATCCATTGATTGCAATAATGGAAAATAATGTTCTGATTCCTGATCCGGCAGCAAACTTTATTCTTTCTCTTTTTGGAGGCGTATTTGTGGGTGTGGGATTGGGAATTGTGTTTAAAGCAAGAGCTACGTCAGGTGGAACAGATATCATTGCGATGGTATTTCAAAGATATTTCAAGTATATACCGTTGGGAAATATGATTATTATTGTGGATTCAGTAATTGTATTGGCAGCGTTGGCGGTTTTTAAAGATTGGAGTATTCCTTTGTATTCCTGGTTTGTGATTTACGTGGTTGGCTTTACTGTTGATAAAGTAATTTCAGGTATTTCAAGAAGGAAAGCAGTTATTGTTGTATCAGATCATTATGATAAAATCAAAGAGTTTATTATCAACGACTTAGAAAGAGGCGGAACATTTCTTCAAGGAGAGGGAATGTATAACCAAGCGGAAAAGAAAATTATTTTTACAACTATGAGTTCTAAAGAGTTGCCTTCTTTATTATACCACATTCATGAAGCTGATCCTAAAGCATTTATCTCCATATTGGATGCTTCAGATGTGTTTGGAGAGGGATTTAACTCACTGAGAGAAAAAGCATTACACTAATGAGAGAGCAAATAATTATACAATTATCTACTGTTTTTGATCCGGAAATTCCGGTTAATGTGTGGGAATTGGGTCTGATTTATGATATTCGGGTTCAATCCAACAATGATGTTGAAATTGTGATGACTTTGACTGCACCCAATTGTCCCGAAGCGGGATTACTTCCATATCAAATTGAACAAGCAGTAAAAAGGGTTCCAGATGTTGGTAATGTGGATGTTAAAATCACTTTTGAACCCCCTTGGAACATGGATAAAATGAGCGAGGCAGCTAAATTGGAATTAGGATTTTTATAATCAAAAATATAGTAAAATGAAAAGGTATTTCTTTACGCTTTTTCTTTTTTTGATTGTTTTACAAATAGGAACTCTATCGTACGGACAAACAACACAAAAAGAAAGATTGGAGAAGCATGTTTATTACATGGCTGCGGACTCCCTCAAAGGGAGAAAAACCGGATCTAAAGAAGCACAGAAAGTTGCAGAGTATATCAGAACTCAATTTGAAGAGATCGGTTTGACAACGAAGATGCATTCATTTAAACTCCGTATTGTTTCTCAAAATGCTCGAGCTCTATATCAAAATGTAATTGGGGTTTGGGAAGGGAGTGACCCTATATTAAAAAATGAGTTTATTGTAATTGGTGCCCATTATGATCATTTGGGAGTGAAGTTGAAAAATAACGAAGAGATCGTTTATAATGGTGCTGACGACAATGCTTCCGGAACAGCAGTTTTGATCGAATTGGCACGAAACTTAGTCCAACAAAAAGAGTTGACCAAACGCACTTTGGTATTTGTTGCTTTTGACGCAGAAGAGATCGGCTTGTATGGTTCCAAAGCTTATGTTGACATGATGAGAGAATCGGAACCGAATCAAGAAATTGTGCTCATGATCAATTTTGATATGGTTGGCTATTTGAAACAATCTCAAAAACTCAAAATAATAGGTGTGGGAACAGTTCAGAATTACTCGAACTATTTTAATGCCGTTTCTTTTCCGGAATTTTATCGATTGGATCTTAATAAACAGGATCGTTCTTTTTTGACAGGTTCAGACCATGATTCATTCACAGCAAAACAGATTCCGGCCTTTCATGTTACAACAGGATTGAAATCTCCTTACCATAAACCGGAAGATGATGCTCATCTGATCGATTATGATGGACTTTCAACAATTGTTGATTATTTTACCGAATTGGTTCCTATATTTGCTGATGATTCTGATTTGCGACCCTCCGCTAGTCTAGCAAAAAACCGCAACTATTCGAAAAATAGTTATTTTGGTTTAGTAGCCGGTATAGGGAATATGCATTATAAATATCGCCATGGAACGGTGGATGGAAAAAAAGGAGTTGCTCTCCAATTGGGTCTGTATGGGAAGGTTTCTTTAAGTAACAGTTTTGCATTAAAGGGTGAGGTAGCCTACAGCTTTGCGAACAGATATCGCAAAGAGGGGATGATCCAAACTCATGAGGTTACGGTTCCTGTTGTATTGCTCGTAAAAACAACATATGAAAATTGGCTTGAGTTGAGTACGGGTATTGGGGGATACTATTCCTATTTTTTTCATCTTAAAGAGAAAAATTCAAATCCTATTATAAAACAGTATTCTCCTCACGAAGCAGGACTTGTGCTCGATTATGAAATGAGGTTTTCCAGGATGATTTTTGGGTTACAGTATAAATATGGATTGAATGAAATGATTATCGCACCGCAAAAAGAGGATAAGACAAGACCCAGAACTGTACAATTTAAGATAGGATTTCTTTTTTAGAAAGCAACTACACAGATGTAGGGCTCCATTTTAATTTTCTTCAGTATTAATTTTGGATTTTTGTCTCCTTTGTAAATGGTTGCAGTTTGAAAATCAGCTGCAATGTGGAGATCATTTCTGAAATCAACTTCTCCCTTTTCATACCATTTAAAAAGAGCCTCTTTAGCGCACCAGATTTGAGTTATTTGCTCCGAATTATCCATATTAAAATAGTTGATCTCTTCAAAGCCTACAAATTTATGTTTTAAGTTAAGTATTTTGGAATCAACCTTTTCTATATCGATTCCAACGGGATGGTCCGGAGAATATGCAACAGCCACAATCTCTTTAGCGTGTGAAAAGGAGATAAAACCTTTCTCAATTTGAGGTGCTCCAAAAGAGTTGTAACTGATATTTACTTTAGAATTGTTAATGCATTGGGATAAAGCAACCCTGCAAGCTAATTTTTCTAATCTTTTGGAGGGGAGTTTGAGTTGCAAAATGGAAATTAAATCAGCTTCTTTCAATTGAAGTTGGTCTAAAAAGAAAGCTTCCGTTTCATTTATTTGCCATATGCAAATAGAAACGGAAGCATCAATCTGTTTTTTTAATATTAAGGGCATCTTTTATAAGCCTCTTTCTTTTTCTTTAACTTTTTTTAATTGTCTTCTCAGAGCAGCTACTGTTTCATCACAAGCTTCTTCAAAAGTTTTAGCAGTTTTGCCTGCAAGAGCATCATTTCCTCTAATTTTTATACGTATTTCTACAGTTTTATTTTCAGGTTTATCAGTGTTTTCAATTTTTAATGTGACATCAGCACCAATGATAGAATCATAAACCTGACTCAATTTTTCTACTTTTTCACTGATAAATTTTTCTAACTTTTGATCAGCTTTGAAATGTAAAGCGGTAATGTTAATGTTCATAAAACCTCCTTTTTATGCTCTTGGATGAGCTTGTTTATAAATAGATTTAAGTTTTTCGATAGATGTGTGGGTGTAAATTTGGGTTGCAGCCAAACTGGAATGACCTAATATCTCTTTAATAGCATTGATATCGGCGCCTCTGTTTAATAAATGGGTTGCAAATGTATGTCGAATAATATGAGGACTTCTTTTGTCTATAGTAGTAACCATGTTAAGATATTTCCTTACTATATTGTAAACTGATTTCTGACTCAATTTATTGTAGTTTGACGAAACAAATATATAACTTTTTTTTGACTTTTCAGCCCATTTTATATCAAAATATGAAAAATAATTTGTTAATGCTTCACGAGCTTGTTTTCCGAAGGGAACCCACCTTTCCTTATTTCTTTTACCCAATATTTTAATTCTATCTTGATAGAAGTCTATATCTTCAAATTGAATCGATATCAACTCGGAAACCCGCATTCCGGTCGCATAAAAAAGTTCTAAAACAGCTCGGTCCCGAGACCCATCATAACTATCCTCAAACTCAATTTCCGTGAATAATTTCTCCATTTCATCCTCTTCTAAATAGTAGGGGACACGTTTTGGAATTTGCGGAGAAGCAATTTGCAGGGCGGGATTGTGGGTCAGCACCCCCTCTTTTATATTAAATTTAAAAAAAGCCTTTAAAGAACTAATCTTTCGATGAATTGTTTTGATACTTAATTTCTCTACTTCAATAAGGAAAAAGATCCAATTGCGGATATGATCCAACTCAATCTCTTTAATCTCAGTTAATTCAAAATGCTCTTTTAAAAATTCAAAAAACTGTATTAAATCGGTTCGATATGAGATCAGGGTATGTTTGGAAGCTCTTTTCTCAAATTGTAAGTATTTCAAAAAAGGATCTATGGGATTCATAGTAGTAATGGTTAATCTGTAAGGATAAAAAAAAACGGGCAATAGTAGTGCCCGTTTTCGTAGATTAGGTTATACTATTGATCAGCTTGTTCTGACAACATGCGCTGAACATAGATAGCTTTAAGTTTTTGCTCCCTTTTGATAACACTAGGTTTAGAGAATTTTTGTCTTGCACGCAATTCTCTCACAACACCGGTCTTTTCAAATTTTCTTTTTAATCTTTTAAGCGCTCTGTCGATAGATTCGCCTTCTTTTACGGGAACAACAATCATAAAAAATACCTCTTTCTTGTTAAATTAATAATTTATTTTTTTGCGGGTGCAAAAATACAAAAAAAATCAATACAAACAGAATTTATTTGTTATAAAGTTGAAAATCAATTAAAAAGACACGCTATAATCAGGTTCTGTAGTGATTTAATCAACCAATTCAGTGTAAGTTACAATTCTTGAGAAACCAATTATTTTCAATGGGTATTATTGATAAACATTATGGTTCATTTGTTTTTAAACACTATTTTCTTTTTAAAATAGCCGCTTCTTCATTGAGTACATGATCCTCTTCTGTTACAGGTTCAATAACGATACCGTGAGGAACAGATTCGGTCTCTTCATCAACATGGATAAAGGTGATAAACCCATTTACAACAGGAATATTCTCAATACCGGTTGTAACTTTGATATAAGCAACTAAACTGGTTCTTCCGGCATGAACTATTTTTGAAGAAAATTTGACAATTTGACCCGGTTTAACCGGTTTCAAAAAGTTCATACCATGAATTTTTAAACATACTATTCTTCTGGGATCTAACAGTGCAGCAGCTGAAACAAAACCGGATTCAACAAACCATTCAGCTGATCTCCCCGCAAAAAGAGTTCCATGGTGATTTAAGTCCTCACTTTTAACGAGTCTCATGGTGTCCATCCAGGATGGTCGTACAATTCTTTTTTCCATATTTTATTGAGTATTAATCTGTTATAGTTTAGAAAAGAACTTTACAAAGATAGCGATAATTTTTGATATCTTTTTTTATTAATTTTGCTCCAAATATTTAGAGTTATGGATTACTTTGTTCATGAATCTTCATACGTAGATGAAGGGTCTCAAATTGGAAAGGGAACCAAAATATGGCATTTTTGCCATATTATGAGTGGTTCCGTGATAGGGGAACAGTGCAATATTGGTCAAAACGTACTTGTAGCCCCCCATGTTATCATAGGAAATAATGTGAAGATCCAGAATAATGTTTCTGTTTTTTCCGGAGTTGTTTGTGAAGATGACGTATTTTTAGGTCCCTCTACGGTTTTTACCAACATCAATTATCCTAGGAGTGCTGTTGTTCGGAAAGATCAATATGAAACGACTAAAGTGTGCAAAGGAGCAACCATTGGAGCCAATGCAACCGTAATTTGCGGGCATACTATCGGGAAATATGCAATGATTGGAGCCGGAAGTGTAGTAACAAAAGATGTACCGGATTATGCTTTGATGGTAGGAAATCCGGCCAGACAAAAAGGCTGGGTAAGTGAACGCGGTATTCCTCTGCAGTTTGACGAAAAAAATCTGGCAACCTGTAGTGAAAGTGGAGAACAATATCGATTGACACAAGAAGGAGTTATTAAATTGTAGCCTGACAAGCAGTAATCGCCACTAAGCTAACAATATCATCAATAGAACATCCTCTGGATAAGTCGTTGATAGGAGCAGCCATTCCTTGCATAATTGGACCTACAGCTTCCGCATTAGCCATACGTTGTACTAATTTATAAGCGATATTTCCAACTTCTAATGTAGGGAATACCAATACGTTGGCTTTTCCTGCAATCTCACTGCCCGGAGCTTTAGATGCTCCAACACTGGGAACAATGGCAGCATCAGCCTGAAGTTCTCCGTCAATTTTTAATTCAGGAGCTATTTCTTTGGCGATGCGTGTTGCATTCACTACTTTATCAACCATCTCGTGTTTTGCTGAACCTTTAGTTGAAAAACTAAGCATGGCAACGCGAGGATCCAATTTAGCAATCGATCTGGCAGTTTGAGCCGAAACAACAGCAATCTCAGCTAACTCTTTTTCATTAGGATTGGGAGTAGCAGCGCAATCAGCAAAAACCATCACTCCATTATCTCCCCATTTTTTATCAGGGAAAACCATGATAAAGGCACCGGAAACTACAGATACTCCGGGAAGCGTTTTTACAATTTGGAAAGCTGGACGTAACACATCACCGGTGGCATTTTGAGCTCCTGCAACCTCTCCGTCAACCTCTTTATTTTTAATCAACAATGTAGCTAAGTAGAGGGGATCTTCAACCAAGCGCATCGCTTCCTCCATCTGCATTCCTTTGCTTTTGCGGATTTCACACAACATTTCAGCATAAAACTCTTTTTTAGGATTATTGATGGGATCAATAATTTTTGCTTTGTGAATTTCATGTAATCCCCATTCAGCAGCCTGTTTCTCAATTTTGGATTGGTTTCCTAGAAGAACCAACTGAGCATATCCTTTTTGAAGAATAATATTAGCCGCTTTTAGTGTTCTTTCCTCTTCAGCTTCAGGTAGAACAATCGTTTTGTTTGCCTTTTTGGCACTCTCTTTAATTTGATCTATTAAGTTCATAAATATGGATAATAAGTTAATCGAATTGTTTGTAGGTGCAAAAGTACATCAAATTTTTATATTTTTGCGTTTCTGTTAGAATAGCGAACAAATGAAAAATAGGATATTTCTTTTATTATTGCTGATGAGTTCTTTGTATTCATGGGCAACTCATAATCGAGCAGGTGAAATATCCTACAGACATTTGTATGGGTTGACCTACGAGTTTACTATTATAACTTATACTTATACTCCAAGTCCGGCAGATAGGCCTCAAATTGAAATTTTATGGGGTGACGGTTCAAGTTCTATTGTAAATAGAACATCCAAAGAAAACTTAGGAAATGATATCAGCAGAAATACTTATATCATCAATCATACCTACTCATCGATGGGAAATTACCGGATTACTTTTGAAGATCCAAATCGTAATGCAGGGGTAATCAATATTCCAAATTCTGTTTATGTTCCCTTTTTTGTTGATACCTGGCTCGTAATTAATCCCTTTTTAGGTTCAAATAACTCACCGGTTCTACTTAATCCACCCATTGATAACGGTTGTATTCATGTTCCTTTTTATCATAATCCGGGAGCCTATGATGTGGATGGAGATAGTTTGTCCTATAAAATTGTAGCCTGTCGTGGATTTCACGGACAAGTTATACCGGGTTATACCGTTCCCGCAGCATCCAATTATTTCTCCATAGATTCTATTACTGGCGAATTGACCTGGGACTCTCCGATATTAGTGGGGGAATACAATATTGCAATACAGATTGATGAGTATAGAAATGGCACCTGGATCGGATCTATGGTTCGGGATATGCAGGTAACCATTGCTGCATGCAATAATGAGCCTCCGGAAATTGTAACTATCATTGATACCTGTGTTACTGCCGGAGATTTGCTCGAGCTGGAAATTATGGTTACCGACGCTAATTCATCGCAAGTGTCACTAACGGCTACCGGGGCACCTTTGCTCTATCCTTCATCGCCGGCCATAGTCGAAAGTGGGAGCGGTCCCCCCCCCTTATTTTCTTTTTTAAAATGGCAAACAAACTGTTCCCATATCAAGAAAGATAAACAAACGGTCTTGCTGAAAGCGATTGATAATGGTCCCATCATTCCATTGGCTTCTTTTAAAACGATTTACATTACGGTTGTTGCACCTAAACCGGAAAACTTAACCGCAACTCCTATAGGAAATCAGATTCAATTGCAATGGAGTCCGTCGGTATGTCCCAATACATCCGGTTATCAGATATATAAAAGAATAAACAGTTCGCCTTTTGAACCGGATAACTGTCAAACCGGTCTTCCTCCGGAAGCGGGATATACGTTGATTGGAGCTACAAACAACATCAATGATACTACTTTTTTAGATGATGGAACTCAGTTCCCGATACATCATGGGAATGAGTATTGTTACCGCATTGTGGCTTTCTATCCGGATGGTGCAGAAAGTTATGTTTCTGATGAGGCTTGTACTTATATTGTTAATGATGCACCGATGATTACACATGTAGATGTGGAGAAAACAGATCGGGCTGACGGGGAGATCATGATTCGCTGGATCGATCCTCCTGAGATCGATAGTACTATTATTCTATCTCTTTGTAGTTACAAACTGTATCGATCTACTTCAGGTTCAGGTAGTTATCAATTGATAACGGCAGTTCCTTTTTTTGGAGATCATGAATATGTGGATGTGGGCTTGAATACTATTGATTTTAGGTATTTTTATAAAATAGAATTTTGGGGGGAGGAAACGGTGGACTCCCGGCTCATTGAAACCTCAGATCCGGCATCATCGCACTACCTTTCTGCTCTGCCTACAGATAGGGCAATTAAACTTCATTGGACAGCCCAAGTACCTTGGCAAGATATTGCCTATACGATTTATCGCTATAATCCTGTAACAGACCAAATGGATTCCATCGCAACAACGGAAAAGAGAGAGTACCTGGATCAAAATTTATCCAATGAAGTGGAATATGGCTATCTCGTTCGGGCTACCGGGGCTTATTTTGTACCGGATACACTATACCCTTTATTGAATCGGTCTCAAATTGTTTTTGAAAAACCAATTGATGATCAGCCACCTGAAATGCCTCTCATCAGCATTACAACGGATTGTATAGATGTAACGATCGAATGGAAATTTGAGCATGATTCTGCTTATCAGGATGTGTTTAAATATTACATTTATTATCGTTTGGACTATTTATCGGAGTACTACCTTCTTGATTCTGTTGTATCTGATGGATCACCCTGTTATCCGGCACCATGCATATACGAAATCGAGGATCCTCCTCATATTACAGGATGTTATCGTTTAGCTTTGGTGGATACTGTCGGGAATATGACCCCTTTTAGTGAGGAAACATGTTTTGATATAGAAGATTGTATGTTTTATGAATTGCCCAATGTGTTTACTCCCAATAATGATGGAATAAACGATTTATGGATACCTTTTCCATACTCTAATGTTGAAGAAATAGATCTCTATATCTACAACAGATGGGGAAGAAAAGTCTTTCATACCAATGATCCCGATATCAACTGGGATGGTAGAGATTATCTTTCCGGGGAACCGGTATCAAATGGGGTTTACTACTATTCCTGCACTGTTTACGTGCAGACTTTATATGGAATAAAGGAGAAAAAACTGCATGGGACAGTAACCTTGATACGAGGCTAATAGCTTTGAAAGGGTTATTTTTTTTGTTCCTTTTTCATTAAGATTACCTCAAATATTGAAAAAGTAAAATAAAGGATAACAAAGGCGATCCCAAATCTCCATCCATCCTCCTTATTAAGAATAATGTATATAGCAATAAATACCAAACAGGATATAAATTTAATCATTCTGGATAACATGTATCTGGATATCATGTTACTATCAGCTGTTTTACCCTCTTTAATTTTTCCTTTTCTTAGAATAATGTACATTGTCAAGAGTGACAAGAAGAAAAAAAACAGAACGATATATGGAATAGCGGGTGATGCATATTTTGGGAAAAGATATTGGAACAGGAGTCCGATTCCGGCTATAATAACTGAAAAAATGATGGTTCGGTAAGCATATTTGCTCATTGGAATAGTTGACATAATACTCTATTTTTTTGGAAGAACATCTTTGATTGCTACGTATGTGGCCAATGCGATAAAAAGCAGAGAACCAATGACGGTAAACAGGGGAGAGGTATTCCACATTTTGTCCAGTTTGATTCCCCCCCATACACCTATAAAAATAATCAATCCCATTTGGATAGCGGCACTTGAATAGCGTGCATAGCCGGCGAAAAATGGTTTTTTCTCTTTTTTATTCACAAGACTCTTATTCAGGTCGCGAGTTATTCATTGTACAATTTCCAACAAAGGAAGCACCGGCCTCAATAGAGATTTTTCCAACATTAATGTTTCCAACTAAGTTGGCACTTGCTTTGAGACAAAGTAACTCAGATGTCTCAATATCTGCTTTAACAAATCCTTCAATTTCGATTGATCGACATTTAATTTTACCTTCAATCGAACCATTAATTCCAACAACAACTTTAGAATTGGAGGTCATAGTACCCTTGAGTGTCCCATCAATGCGACAATCTCCGGATGTTACAATGTCACCATTCAATGTTGTTCCGGATGCGATCATGTTGATACCACCTTGTTCTTCCTGTTCAATAATTTTAGCCATTATTTTAAGATCTATTGATTTATAATTAAAAGGTTTAACATGCAAAAATAATAAATTAATTTTAATTTTGTTACCACAATTTTAGAGAATGGTAAAAAGATTGTAATTTTGTGAAAAAATTACTAACTTTGCAAAAAAAATAATGAATCTAATCCAACGTTTCAGCCAATATATCAGACTTGAAAAAAATCTATCGGTTAAATCGGTAGAAGCGTACATCCATGATGTTTCACGTTTTTTAGAGTATCTCAAAAGTGCAAAACAAGTTGATGATGAGAATGATAGTTCAGTAGATCAACTGCTCTTGGATGTAGAATTGAACGATGTTCGTGGTTATATTGAGACGCTATACAATGAGGGAATCCAACCCGTATCACAAGCTCGATTTTTATCGGGGATTAATGCTTTTTATCAGTTTTTGCTTCTTGAAAAAAATCTGGATCAAAATCCGGTTGCATTGGTTGAACTTCCTAAGATAGGCAGAAAATTACCTGATGTTTTGAATCTGCAAGAGATTGATGCAATGATTAATAGCATAGATCTGTCACTTCCGGAGGGACATAGAAATAAAGCGATTATTGAGGTTATGTATGGTTGTGGTTTGAGAGTTTCAGAAGTGGTATTTTTGCAATTATCGCAACTCTATTTAAAGGATCACTACATTCGTGTGATAGGTAAAGGAAACAAAGAACGATTGGTCCCCATTGGAGACAAAGCAAAAAGTGCGATACTACACTATATTGAAGGGTACAGACAACAGCAAAAACCGAAAAGAGGGATGGAGGATTATCTCTTTCTCAATCGCAGGGGGACCCATTTGACCAGAGAAATGATCTACCTGATTGTTAAAGATTGTGCCAAAGCTGCTCAAATAGATAAGAAAATAAGCCCACATACATTGCGACACTCTTTTGCAACACATCTCATCGAAGGAGGTGCAGATCTTCGCGCGGTACAAATCATGTTAGGACATGAAAGTATCACCACTACAGAAATTTATACCCATTTGGATAGTGAATATATTCAATCAACGATTGCACTATATCACCCAAGATATTGATTATAAGAGAAATAAATCATTTATTTATTTTGTTGTAATATTCGGTTTTATTTTATACCTTTGCCGATTGAAAAAATGTGGAAAGATTTGTATTGCTTGCAACCACATAAAAAAAATGCTAAAACATGCTTTTTCCCCATTTTTTCAATACAATATTATATTATTAATAACAATTAAAATATTTATAAAAATGGGTTATTTATTTACATCAGAATCAGTTTCTGAAGGTCATCCCGATAAAGTGAGTGACCAAATTTCCGATGCACTGTTAGACTCTCTTTTAGCGCAAGATCCTGAATCAAAGGTTGCTTTGGAAACATTAGTAACAACCGGATTGGTTGTATGTGCCGGTGAAGTGAAATCAAAAGGAATAATTGAGCCGGATTGTATCGTTCGTCGAGTGATTGATAGAATTGGATACAATAAAAGTGAATATAGATTTGATGCCAACTCTTGCGGAGTGATTTCGACAGTTCACAGTCAATCTTCCGATATCAATCAAGGAGTTGAGCGTGATGTTAAAGAAGAACAAGGTGCCGGAGATCAAGGTATGATGTTTGGTTATGCATGTCGTGAAATGGATAATTTTATGCCTATCACTTCAGAGTTAGCACACATTTTTTTACAAGAATTGGCTGCGATTAGAAGAGAAGGTAAAGAGATGACCTATCTTCGACCCGATTCAAAATCACAGGTAACCGTTTGGTATGACGATAACGGAAACCCGGAGAAGATAGATACTATTGTAATCTCTACACAACATGATGACTTTGAAAAAGATGATCAAAAAATGCTGGAGATTATTAAGAATGATGTCAGAAACATATTGATTCCAAGAGTGAAAAAATTATGTTCCCCACAAATTCAACGTTTGTTCGGAGATGATTACAATCTTCACGTGAATCCGACAGGAAAATTTGTTATTGGAGGACCTCATGGGGATACCGGCTTGACAGGAAGAAAAATCATTGTTGATACCTATGGCGGTAGAGGAGCTCATGGAGGTGGAGCATTTTCCGGAAAGGATTCTTCAAAAGTGGATCGTTCTGCAGCTTATGCTGCAAGACATATCGCAAAAAATATGGTTGCTGCAGGTCTCTGTGATGAGGTGTTGATACAGGTTGCGTATGCTATTGGGGTGGCTAAACCGGTTGGATTTTATGTTAACACGTATAATAGTGCGAAAGTTGACTTAACTGATGGTGAAATTTCCAGAAAGATTGAAGAAATATATGAAATGAGCCCTTATGCTATTGTGAATAGATTCAAATTAAAAAATCCAATCTATGAGGCAACAGCATCTTACGGACACTTCGGTAGAGATGTGTATGAAAAAGAGATTGAGGTGTTCTATCAAGATCAGGAAACTTATGCAAAAACAGAAGCCGGAAAAACAAAATGGTACAAAAAAGTAACCTTTTTCCCATGGGAAAAACTAGATTATGTGGATATTATAAAACAATCTTTTAATTTGTAAGTTTTGTTATGATATTTTTTATAATTTTGCTCCTGATAACTGTATTTATTAGATTTATCTAATTTATAGGTCAATAAATTGTAAGGAGGATGAAGAACAGTAGAAAGGAAAAAATTAAAGATTTTTTCCGTCCCCATAGATTAGGGTTCCATATCCTATTGGCTATAGGGATTACTCTTGTTATTGCTATTACTACACTCTTTTTGTTGGGTATCTACACAGATCACGGTAAAGAAATAGAGATGCCTAACTTTATTGGAAAAGATGCGAATCAATTGGTATCAGATTCTTTATCTGATGACTTTATAATAGAAGTTACGGAATCTATTTTTGACAAAAAGATGCCCCCCGGTTCGGTTTTAAAACAGGATCCTCACCCACACGAAATGGTGAAGAAGGGCAGAAAGGTGTACTTAACTATCGCGTCTGATCTCCCCCCTAAAATTAAAATGCCACAATTAATAGATGTATCCTTAAGACAAGCAGAGATTATGCTTAAAGCTAAAGGACTTGAATTAGGCTCAGTGATCTATAAAGCCAGTCCCTATGAAAATGTTGTATTGGAGCAACTTTATAGAGGTCGTTCAATTTCACCCGAAACAGAAATCTCTATGGGTGAATCGATAACGTTGGTGGTAGGAAGGGATATAGAATCTATGATGTTGGATTCATTAACACAAATAGTAACGGAACCCTAAATAATAAAGTTATGTTTCAATCTCAAAATATTCGCATATTTTTTTTAGCAGTTATTTTTTCTTTGCTTTCTAATTTAGGGGCTCAAGAAATAATAACCGGATTACCCTCTAATCCAATCATCGCAAAAGAAGCAAAAAAATTACAACATAATCATTTGAAGGAGAATAGACCATTGCTCCGTTTACCATTTATTGAGGATTTTTCTTCCTATGTCGGATATCCTGATCCGGCAAAATTTTTGGACCAACAAGCTTTTGTCAACAATACATACCCTGTGAATCCTCCGACAGTTGGTGTAGTAACGCTGGACGCATTGAATCAGTACGGTGAAATTTATGAGCATGCCAATGGTACCGGGTTTTTTGCTGACACTTTGACCTCAAACTTTATCCGACTGGATACCCTCTTTTCTCCGTATAAAGCCATTACAGTGCAAGATTCTCTCTATTTCTCCTTTTATTATCAACCCGGAGGAGGGAGTTCGTCATATCCGATAGTCCAATGGGAGAGAATTGGAAATCAACCGGAGTCATCAGATTATCTCTATTTGGATTTTGGATACACACAAAATGGGGTTACTGCCTGGACTGATGTTTGGAGCACACCCGGTGTATCATTAGACCAATGGATTAACAACGATCCACAACACTTAACCTTTTTTAAACAAGTTTTGATACCGATAACTGATCCTGTTTTTCTGAAAGATAGTTTTCAGTTTAGATTCAGAAATATTGCCAGTTTGGAAGATCAAGGGATTATAGGATGGTCCAGTAATGTTGACCAGTGGCATATTGATTATATCAGGTTGGATGTGAATAGAACCTATGATGATTTATACCCTAATGACATAGCTTTTGTAAAAGGGGCAACAAATGCCATAACTCCATATCAGTATGTTCCGTGGAGTCATTATCATAGTGATTTATTGAAAGATAAATTTACCAATGTAATGTCTAATCTTTCCAATACTACAAGAAATGCAAGCTATAAGTATCATGTGGTGAAAAATAATACGGATCAGATTTATACCTATACTTGTAATAACGAAAATATCTATCCGTACTATAACAATGGATTTCAACAATATCCGTATCATGCCAATCCCGATGTTGGGTTTTCTATCTCTTATGACGGTCAGGATAGTGCTTTATATACCATAACTCATATTCAAAAGATTGACGGACATAGTGGTGATATTAATCTTTCCAATGACACCATTGTGTTTGAGCAACGATTTTTGAACTTTTTTGCTTACGATGATGGGACAGCTGAGGCTGGATACTCTTTGTACAATACAAATCCTCAACCTAAATCCTATCTGGCACTTAAATTTGATCTTCAACATCCGGATACGTTGAAAGCAGTAGATATTTGGTTTAATAGAACTTTCAATGATGAAAGTGTTGTACCATTTACCATTATGGTATGGGCGATGGGGAGTAATCAAAAACCGGGAGCCGTCATGGATTCATTTCCGGCACAATTACCTCAATATGCAGATCAGTTTTTGGATTTTGTAACTTATGTTCTTGAACGACCTGTACCCCTGACAGGCTCTTTCTTTGTCGGAATTATGCAAGATCATGACACACAAATCAATATAGGTTTTGATCAGAATAGTGATGCCAGGTCTTATTTTTATTATAAAACCGCTAATTTTTGGGCAGAACCGATTTTAAAAGGGGCTCCCATGATCAGACCGATTGTTGGGAAACTATATACATCGGGAATTACCGACTATCAGGCGGAGATCCCTTTTAAACTATATCCCAATCCGGCTACACATTATATTTATATAGAGATGACAAGTGATCTGTGCGAAGAATTGTATCCCCCCTCTTTTTTTATTTACGATATGATGGGAAAAGAAATAAAAAGGGGGGAGGTAAATCGTTGCGTTGAGGCTATTTCTATAGAAAATTTGGCGGATGGTCCCTATATAGTTAAGCTGGTGGCGCGGAATGGTAGAAAAAGTGTACAAAAATTTATAAAATACTAATACAATACAAGAATGCAATTAAATTTACAGAAACCGCTGCTCTTTTTTGATTTGGAAACAACAGGATTGAATGTTGGAAAAGATCGGATTGTGGAGATTGCTATGATCAAGGTAATGCCTGACGGGACTGAACAAGAATACTACACAAGAATTAATCCGGAGATACCCATAAGCAAAGAAGCAATGGAGGTTCACAAAATATCAAATGAGGATTTAATAGGTAAACCAACCTTTAAGGGTGTTGCTGAAGAGATTAGGAGTTTTATTGCAGATAGTGATTTAGCAGGATTTAATTCTAATAAATTTGATCTTCCTCTGCTGATAGAGGAGTTTTTAAGGGTAGATGTGGATTTTGACTTAAGAGACAGAAAAATCATAGATGTTCAAAATATTTTCCATAAAATGGAACCCAGAACATTGATTGCTGCTTGTAGATTTTATTGTGAAGAGGAGATTTTAAACCCTCATAATGCGATGGAGGATACACGAGCTACCTATAAAGTTTTAAAAGGTCAGATTAAGAAATATGATGGTCAGGTTTATGAAAATTCTAAAACAGGTCGTGATATTCAAATAAAAAATGATGTCAACGTATTATCTCAATTATCATCAGAATCTCGTACTGTTGATTTAGTAGGACATATTATTTTTAACGATAAAGATGAAGAAGTGTTTAATTTTGGGAAGCATAAGGGAAAAAGAGTAAAAGATGTTTTTCTAAAGGAACCTTCTTATTATTTTTGGATCATGGATGCGGAGTTTCCTCTTTATACCAAAAGGGTGGTTTCCAGAATTTATGATGAAGTACAATTTGAAAAAAAATCAAGCTGATTATGGACAAAAAACAGTTAATAATTTTAATAGTGATGATCGTGATCTATTTGATCTCTTCAATCAGAAAAGCCAAATCTAAAAAGCAGACCATGCACATTCCTGAAGTGGACACCTTTGAAGAACCTGAAGAAATAGACGAAGCAGAAGACTCCTCTTTTTCAGAGTTACAAATTGATTACAAAATGTCTAAAAATGCGGAAAATCATTCCAGAAATAGCAATTTTGGGCAATATAGACATCAAACTTTAGAAACTTTGGAGACAGATTATAATCCCCAAATTAATCCTCAAATTAAATCCCAAAGCGTTGATAATGAGGAATATAGTACTGTTGATATCTCAATGGAAATTGACGATGTCAGGAAAGGCTTTATTTATAGTGAAATTCTTAAAAATAAATATAATTAATTGATCTTAAATGAATTAAAACTTTTAACTTATAAATCGATGAAGGGCAATCGATTTTTTTTATAACTTTACCGCCTGAAAAATTATTAGAAAAAAATGTTCAAATATAATTTAAGTTATGATTAAAAAATTACTTTTTACACTTAGTCTAATTCTACTTGCTGCAAATATTTTGGTGGCACAAAGTATTGTTAAAGGTGTAGTTACCGATCCTAATGGAGCTCCACAACAGCGAGTTTTGGTTCGCCTTGAAAGTGAGGGAGTAGCAGTTCCCGGAGCAGCTATTCCAACAAACGATAAAGGGGAATATCAATTTTTTGGAATCTTCGCCGGTACGTACGATTTGGTTGTTGGAGGAACGGGAATGTGTTTAGCCACGGCTAGACACTCTAATATCTTAGTAGACGGATCTAGTGTTGTTTTCAAAAACGTTGTTTTTGAATGTAAAACCGAGCTTGATGAGGTTGTAGTTGAAGGAAAAGAACCCATTATTGACCAAGGGAACCCCAAGTCAGGAGGAAAAGTTACCAAAGAGGAGTTGGAAAGAGTACCGGGACGTGGAATTGGTAGTGCTATCGGTTCTTTTGAAGGAGTTTCCAAGGACGCTGCAGGTAACACAAACTTTAGAGGTAACAGAAGTGATGGACAACAGACCATTGTGGATGGTGTTCGTATGAGAGGTGGTGGTTCCATTGCCATGGGTGGAGTAGAAGGTGTTGAATTAATTCAGGGAGGGGTTCCGGCTGAGTTTGGTGATGGTACAACATTTACCATTATTACTACCAAAGGTGCTCCTAAAGATTTTCATGGAAATGCTGAGTTAAGAGGATCAATAGATGGATATAATAACTTCTTGGCTGCATTTACACTTTTAGGACCTCTTGTGAAAAACAAAAATCCTAATCTTCCCTCAAAGGCCGGTTTTATGCTAACCGCTGAGGGCTGGTATAATAAGGATGGTTCGCCGGCAAGAGGTGGAACATGGAGGGCTACCGATGAGGCTATTGAATCGATTAAGCTTAACCCACTAAAATATGATGATCTTCAATTGGGAGCTAACTATTCTGTTGGTGAGTATTTAACAGAAGAGAATTTTTATAAACAAAGAGTAAGACAAAATGCCCATAGCTATGGTTTTGTAGCACAAGGAAAAGTAGATATTCTTGGAGGTCCAAAAGATGAGGATGGAAATTCTAAAAATAATGTTAAGTTGACTCTTTCAGGATCTTATCAATATGGTAAAGGAATGAGTTGGGGTCTTTATAATGCAGTTTTCAACAATGCAAACAATGGAATAGCTCAAAGTTCAACATTAAGAATGAGTGCACGTTTAACACACCGTGTAAAAACTGATGTTAAAGAAACTGACATTCTTAAAAATATCATGTACGACATTAATGTGAGCTATACATTATATCAATATGAGGAGAAAGATGCAAGACATGGCAGAAATCTTTTTAACTATGGTCATATTGGAAAATTTACTAAACAAAGAGCTAAAATTTACGAACTTCAGGATATTTACATAGATAGTGTACTGTATAGGAATATGTATGTGTTGCAAACACTATACGATTCTATTATTACTTTTGATGGATCTACATCTTCAAATCCCGATTTAGTTCCCTTTACTCAAAACTTTGTAGACCGATATACTCCTGAGTTTTTTGCAGATTACTTTGGAACAACTATTCCTTATGATCTTAACCTTTACTCTTCTTTTGGGGCATTGAGAAATGGAGACTCTCCATCGGCAGTTTACGGACTATATCCGGTACCGGGTACTGTAGTTTCAGGATATGGAAAAACGAGAAATGGAACAATTGGTGCAAAAGCAAGTGTTTCGTTGAACTTAAATGACCATGAATTAAAATTAGGATTTGAATTGGAGAAACTAACGAATAGATCCTGGAGCGTTGCGCCTTATGGGCTATGGACTTTGATGAGACAAAAACAAAACTTTCATATTTCTCAGCTTGATGTGTTGAATCCTGTTTCCCCAGGGTATAATTATTTTGATGTTAACTTAAGCGATACTGTTGATTATAATCCATTGATTAACTTAGCAGACCAATCAGCTTTTGATAGAAATTTAAGAATCAAGTTGGGGTTGGATCCCGATGGATCAGATTGGTTAGACATTGATAGCTATGATCCCAGTACTTTTGATATTGGTATGTTCTCTCCGGACGAGTTGCTTATTGGATTAAGTGGTCCTATGGTAGGTTATTATGGTTTTGATTATACCGGGTCATCTTTAACTAAGAGAAAAACAAACATTTCTAACTTCTTTGACGGTGAAGTAAATGCGAATGGAGATAAAGTTTTCAATTATGAAATTGGAGCTTATGAACCTATATATATGGCATTCTATATTCAAGATAAATTTGCTATCCAAACACTTATATTTAATGTTGGGTTGCGTATTGACAGATTTGACGCAAATCAACAAGTACTTAAAGATCCATTCTTGTTCAGAGAAGCTCACACAGTGGGTTCTTTAAAAGCTGGTAATTTTGGATTTGCTGATGAGCGTTTTGTTGCTAATGCCGGAGATGATTGGGTTGTTTATGTTAACGATAAAGGTAAATTACCTGATGGTAATACCCAATCAATCATCGGATATAGAAATGGACGTGATTGGTATGATGCTAGTGGACAACAAATATTAGACCCAACAACGATGTTAGGGGCAACCGGAGGACCAGTATTGAAAGAAGCTTTGGATGAAACTGCAATTTCAAAGGTTAGTGGTAAGGCATTTGCGGATTATACACCTCAATGGTCATTTATGCCTCGTCTTTCATTCTCATTCCCGGTTGGACAAAGTTCTCAGTTCTATGCTCACTATAACGTAATTGCGTATCGTCCAACTAATTTACAACTCAATCCCGTTAGTTATTTATTTATCGAAAAATTCGGATCCAATGCAAATAATTCAGTAAATAATCCAAATCTTAAACCTCAAAGAAGTATCGATTATGAAATTGGTTTTAGACAAATGTTAAATGATAATTCTGCTATCAGTATTGCGGGATATTATTCAGAAAAGAGAGATCAAATTCAATCTTATCGATTCACCGGTGCATATCCAAGTACATATTACTCATTTGATAATATTGACTTTGGTACAGTTCAAGGATTTACTTTGGGATATAATTTAAGAGCAGATAAAAATATTACTTTGAGAGCGAATTATACGCTTCAGTTTGCAAAAGGAACCGGTTCTTCTGCCGGATCTAACCTAGCAATTATTGCTTCAGGTCAACCTAACTTGAGAACATTAACCAACTTAAGTTTTGACCAACGCCACAGATTTAATGTTTCACTAGACTACCGTTTTGGTATGGGTAAAGATTATAATGGACCAACATGGAAGAGAGTTTCTAGAAAAGATGAAACTAAAATGATTGAAACAAGATGGTTTGAAAATGCCGGAGCAACTATTGTGTTCTCTGCTGCGTCAGGTATGCCATACAGTAGGTCTAATACCCCGTATTCTTACTACGGTTTAGGTGGAAAATCACAACTTTCAGGATCAATCAATGGATCTAATAGACCATGGATTTTCCAATGTGATGTTCGTGTTGATAAATCTTTCATGTTAAAGTTTGGAGAAAAAGTGGATGACGGTAAAGTTACTAGAGCAGCAAAACAAGCTTCTTTAACTGTTTATCTTGATGTTGCGAATATCTTTAACTTTAAAAATGTTGTTAGTGTATATACTTATACAGGAAATCCGGAAGATGACGGCTGCTTGTCTGCGGAACAATTCCAACAATATATTAATGCTCAAGTTTATGTTCCCTCATTTATTAATTATTACAATATGGCTATGCGTAATCCTTATAATTACAGCACGCCAACTACTGTAAGTTTGGGAGTTATGTTCGGATTTTAATCACCAAGGTTTCAATGAAAAATTATAATACTATGAATATTAAAAGAAAATTTTTTGTATTAACGATACTTTTTGTAGTAATGGCGACACTTCCGCTATCTGCAAAAAAGTATGTTGGCACTATTCAAGCTCCGGTTCAAAAAGAATCGGCAACCTGTTTACCAGCGACGAACTCAAATCAGCTGACAATAAATAATGTTAGAGCTTATATTGAGACCAATGGTACAATGTGGTTTAAAGAGATCGCACAATATGAAGTTCCTAGAGGGAGTGGAAAAACCCCAATGTTTGCTGCTGCTTTGTGGATTGGTGGACAGGATGTCAGCGGTCAGTTGAAGTTGGCAGCAGTGAGATTCCGCCAAAATGGAGATGACTACTGGACCGGTCCTCTTACTGTTGAAGGAGCATCAATTTCTCAACAAACATGTAGTAAATATGATAAACACTTTAAAATTACACGTGCCGAAGTGGAAGCTCATATTGCTGCTCACCTTTCAGGTGATCCTACATATACCCCTCCTTCAAGTATTACGCAATGGCCGGCACACGGTGAAGATGGACAATCTTACTATCTTGCCCCTTTTAGAGATGTCAATGAAGATGGAGTTTATGATTATAATGCAGGGGATTATCCTTATTACGACTTGTCTAATGAGTTGTGTCCTTGGACGCCTCAAAATATTGCTTTGGCAGCTCAAGATTTGCTCCCTTGGACTCCTGAAAGAACTTGGATTAAAGATCGTTATGGTTATGATAATAAAATGATCTATGCTGACCACGTTTTAAAAGGGGATGAGACTTTATTTTGGATTTTTAACGATAAAGGAGGTCCGCATACTGAGTCCAATGGAGACCCAATTGGATTGGAAATTAGAGGTCAAGCTTTTGCATTTGCAACTAATGATGAGTTGAATAACATGACCTTTTACTCTTATGAAATTATCAACAGATCTACTTTTACTTTGACAAATACCTATTTCTCCCAATGGGTTGACCCGGATTTAGGTTGGGCTGATGACGACTATGTTGGTTGTGATGTTTTAAGAGGATTAGGGTATTGTTATAATGGACGCGAGGTTGATGGACAAGGTTTGCCACAACATTATGGTGCACAACCACCAGCAGTTGGAGTTGACTTTTTCCAAGGACCTTATATTGATCCGGACGATAGGGATAATCCGAAATTTTATAGAGATTCAATAGGAGCTACCGGATATTGTGAAAAATTTGTAAATAGTGAAGAGATCACAGGTTATTATAACGATCAGATGGCTATTAACGGGGTTAACTTCGGTGACTCTATAGTTGATAATGAGCGTTACGGTATGAGAAGATTTGTATACCATGATAATGATAATTCACAAAGAGGTGACCCCCACGATGCTTTTGAATACTATAATTTTTTGAGAGGTATTTGGAAAGATGGTACAAAAATGCAATGGGGAGGCAATGCACATAAGACCGGTGGTGTAGAGTGTGACTTTATGTTTCCGGGTAGTACAGACCCTTGTAATTGGGGAACAAAAGGAGTTCAACCCGCACCTGTTGCCGGAGGCGATGGTACCTGGACTGAAGCCAATGTTGGAAATGCTCCTTTTGATAGAAGATTTATGCAATCTGCCGGACCTTTTACTTTGAAAGCCGGTAGTGTAAACTATATTACTGTGGGTATTCCTTGGGCAAGAGCTTCTCAAGGAGGTGCATGGGCATCAGTGGAATTGTTAAAAATTGCTGATGATAAGTGTCAGGCTCTTTTTGAAAACTGTTTTAAAGTGTTGGATGGACCGGATGCTCCACAGTTAACAATTAGGGAATTGGATAATGAGTTGATTCTTTATTTAACTAATGATGATCCGATTAGTAATAACTATTTGGAACAATATGAAGAAGTTGATGCACAGATTCCGGATCATATACCGGGAACCGATAGTCTAGCTGACAATAAATATAGATTTGAAGGGTATATGATATTCCAATTGAAAAACAAAGATGTAAGTATTTCTGAAATCTATGATGCTGAAAAATCCAGATTGGTTGCACAGTGTGATATTAAAAATTTTAGAGAGAATGGTAGTCCAATTGGTCAATTAATTAATTGGGAATACAATGATGCTCTTGGAACTTCTGTTCCTGTTGAAAAAGTAAACGGTAAAAATGAGGGAATTTCTCACTCATTCAGAATTACAGAAGATGCGTTTGCTATCGGCTCTAAGAAATTGGTTAATTATAAGACTTATTATTTTATTGCTATAGCGTACGCATATAATGAATTTGCTCCATTTTCTATTAATCCTGATATTCCTGATGGTCTTCAAGGACAGAAGACTGTTTTTCTCTCAGGTAGAAAAGCTTCCGGAGGTAAACCGATTAAATCAGTTGCGGCAATACCCCATCCATCAACATCACATAATGAAGGAACAGTTCTTAACTCAACTTATGGAACAATACCAATGATTACTCGTATCCAAGGTCAGGGTAATGGTGGTAATTTTGTTGACCTAACCGATGAAACAATTGATAAAATTATGGCAGGAGGTGATGATGGAAGTTGGACTGTTAATAATCTTACTTATAAAAACAATCATGGTCCTCTTTCAATTAAAGTGATTGACCCTCTTAAAGTCCAACCTCTTGATTATATAATTAGATTTATTGAATCTGATTCAGCGGCTGTTGATGTAACTGATAATGCGACATGGGTTCTTGAATTTGCGAATAATGTTACTGATGAGGAGATTGTAAAATTAGGCTATAAGAATCCTGATGGTACTGCTATGAGAGTAATTCCTTCGCATAAATCTATCTCTGTTACTAACGAACAACTTTTCTTACCTCTTGGTATAGCCATTAATATCGAAAACTATGATTTTAAGACTCATCAAGAGGAGATTTATGATTGGATTTTAGAATCCCCTGCAGGATATAATTATGTGAACAAATTTTGGTATGGACAAGTTGATCATGTGGGTTCATCCATTGAATATCAGGATCCTTCCAAACCTTGGTTATCAGGAGTGAGAGACACAGATGGCACCTATCCTTCCAATTGGATTCGTTGTGGAGTTCAAGCAGTTGGACCGTGGACCGAAGATTCTGCTCAAGATGGTGCCGAAGATGAATACCATAAATGGAGAACTGAAGATATGCATTATCCGGTAGCCATTCAGGATGGTAATCCAAGGAAAACTCGTGCATGGAAAGACCCTAAAGAACAATTTGAAAATATGGTTGGAAAAACCTGGGCTCCTTATATTCTTTCTTCTCCATACGATGGAGGACCGCAAGCTAAATATGTTATCCCGGATAAACAATACGATATTAATGGTCAATTGATTGAGCCAAAGCCATCCTACTTTGACTTCACATCGCCAAAAGCTCTACCGAATACTCCCGGTTATAATTTTACGATGATCAACCTGTACTCAGTGGATGTGGTATTAACTCCCGATAAATCGAAATGGACTCGTTGTCTTGTATTAGAAGCATGTGATGATAAAAATTTATCAGAAGGTAATGCTCTAAGACATGAACCACGTAAGGCTCCATCAGTTGGTAAGGATGGCAAACCTGATGGTACAGGTGAAGGATTCGGATGGTTCCCAGGATATGCTATTAATGTGGAAACCGGTGAACGTTTGAATATTATGTTCAGTGAAGACTCTTCTTTACCTGATTATAATGGTGCGGATATGATTTTCAATCCTTGTAACGTGTGGGCTATTGATGGAGAAGGTAAGCCTATTAATGAGGCAACTTATAATGCAATGAGAGAGATTTTTGATAATCCATATCATCCTTATGGAGGAGATCCGGCATTTGATGCGAAATTGGTATGGGGAGGAAGACACTATATTTACATTATGAATAGTGCCGGTAATACAGCTTCATCAATTTATAGATTCCCATTTAGAACAAGAAATTGGAATGATGAAGGATATCCTCCTGCTCCTAGTAATGGGATCAATCATGGTGGTAATTTCCAATATGCTGGGAAAGATTATCCATGGTTTGATTGTGGACCTTATGATGAATGTGAATGGGCAAACGCTAAGTTCTCTCAAGTATTAGCTATAGATGATGATGTTATCGGTCAAATGTTAGAAAGAAGAAAACAGTTTAAAATGCAGCTGTTTAGTAATGTAATGTGGACAAGTATTCCAATGCCGGCGCCCTATCAAGAAGAAAATTGGTTATCTAATGATGTGAAAGTTAAACTTCGTGTTACAAGACCTTATTGGAGATTCAATTCTAGATGGATTAATGATGCGGCACTTGCTGAATCACTCCCAAATAAAGGTTATCCACTCTATACATTTACTACTAAGAATATTGCACCGTCTGTGAAGGAAGTTAGTGTACACGATGCTATTCTTGAAAAGATTAATATCGTACCTAATCCTTATTATGGATTCTCAGCTTATGAGTCAACAGCAATTGAAACTTATGTTAAAATCACAAATCTTCCTGAGGTGTGCGATATTTCCATCTTTACAGTGAGTGGTACACTGATTAAGAAGATTTCAAAAGGTGATTCCGGGTCAACTTTCGTTACCTGGGATTTGAAGAACGATGCTGCTATTCCAATTGCCGGAGGAGTTTATATTATTCATGTTAAGGCTCCGGGAATCGGAGAGAGAACACTTAAATTCTTCTGTGCTATGCGCCCAACTGACTTAAATGCATTCTAATTGTTAATTTATAACGTAAATAATGAAATATATGAAGAATATAATTAAAATAGTAACAATCATTTTTTCTCTTACATTGATATTTTCATCATATCAATCTTTAGCGGGAAATAGTGACCGTTCAGGTCAGGCCGGTGCACAACACTTGTTAATTGATCCATGGGCTCGAACTAATGGTTGGGGTGGAGCAAGTGTTGCTGAAGTAAGAGGCTTAGAGTCTATCTTTACAAATGTGGCAGGTATTGCCATTCTTAACAAGACCGAAGTAGGTATTACCAGAACCCAATATTTAGCCGGTTCAGGTGCAGGTATATCAATAAATGCTTTTGGATTAGTTCAGGCTCTTTATAGAACAGATAAAGAAACAGGAGTTAAAAAATCACTCGGGACTCTTGGAATTTCTGTCTTTAATATGAATTTTGGAGATATTCCTGTAACTACTGTTGAACAACCTGATGGAACATCAGCAATTTTTTCTCCGAAACTAAATTATATCGGACTCCATTATGCATATTCATTTAATAGATATGTTAAAGGGGGGATTGGAATTAAGATTATAAATGAATCTATTTCCGACTTAGTTTCTACCGGTGTTGCAATTGATGCGGGTATTCAGTATGTTACCGGAATCTTTTCGAACTTTAAAATTGGAGTAACTCTGAAAAACTTAGGATTACCAACCTATTATCAAGGAGATGGTATTTCTTTGAGAGCGAATCCTGCACACTCAGATGTTGAACTTACCCTTGAAACAAGATCTGCAGAAGCTGTTTTACCTGCATGTTTAGTTCTTGGAGCATCTTATGATTTTCTTTTCTTTGGTAAGGAATATGCCGGATTAGATAAAAGAGAGTTAAGGGATGCAGACTTAACTCGTGATGATGCTATTCATAGAATTACTTTTGCAGGTGCTTTTATTGCAAATGCTTATTCGAATGATATTTTCGCAGTTGGTGTTGAATATGGCTTTAAGAATTATGCTATGTTCCGTGCCGGTTATAGTTATGAAGCAGGTCAATTTAACATAGAAACGACTAAGACTTTTTATTCCGGACCTTCTGTTGGAGTAACTTTCGGTATTCCTATGTCCAAAACAAATGATAAATCAGTTCTTTATCTTGATTATGGGTATAGATTTACCAATAGATGGAGTGGGAACCACTATATCGGATTAAAACTCGCTTTATAATATTCTAGTTCAATATATAATTTTTTCTACAAAGGAGGCTTAACAGCCTCTTTTATCTATTTATTAAAGAAGATAAACAAGATGAATAAAGTAACTTACTATTCTGCTGAACATCTGGAAGCATTAAAACAGGAGTTGAATGAATTGGAAGCAGTTCAAAGACCTCTTATTGCCGCTTCCATTGCAGAAGCAAGAGATAAGGGTGATCTCTCTGAAAATGCCGAATATGATGCAGCTAAGGAAGCTCAGGGACTTTTAGAATTAAAAATCACCAAACTTAAAAATTTGATTGCTAATGCTCGCATTCTCGATGAATCTAAAATAGATACCTCAAAAATTTTACTCTATTCTATCGTGAAACTTAAAAATGTTAAGAATGGACAAGTAATGACTTATACGCTTGTTCCAGAGTCTGAATCTGATTTAAAAGGTGGAAAAATTTCTGTAACATCCCCTATTGCGAAAGGATTATTGGGTAAAGAACAAGGAACAATTGTATCTATTGATGTTCCTGCCGGTAAAATAGAATTAGAAATTTTAGAAATTAGTAGATAATTATGACAGAAACCCTATTTACAAAAATAATCAATGGAGAAATACCCTCTTATAAAGTTGCGGAAGATGATCAATTTTATGCTTTTTTAGATATTTCTCCTTTAGCTGTTGGGCATACTTTGGTAGTCCCTAAAAAACCTGTTGATTATATTTTCGATCTTGAGGATAAAGTATTAGCTGATCTAATGGTTTATGCAAAAAAAATTGCAAAGGCTATTGAGTCAGTTGTACCTTGTGCTAGAATTGGAGTTGCAGTTATAGGACTGGAAGTTCCCCACACTCATATTCATTTAGTCCCAATCAATGATGTTGGTGATATAGATTTTAAGAAACCCAGAGTGGAATTGTCTCATGAGGAGATGAGTCAAGTTGCAAAAGAAATAGCTGATAATATCAAATAATTTTTTATGAAAACCTTTAGTAATGTTCAGTTTTTAAAGTTTACAATCGAAAAACCTAATTTTTCTAAAAAGAAATATCACTTAAAAAATGATGAGGATCTTTTTGGGACATTGGAAGAAGTGAGTGATAAACAGACATTGGGTATCATAGAAACAACTAAAGATGTTTATACTATTAAACGATCTGGATTTTTTAATCCTTATCTAACATTGAGACTGAAAAAACTAGAATCAAATCTTGCAATTGCTTATTTAAATATAAAGGGGGGAACAGTTATAACCCTCGATGGAATATCCTATACATTTAAATTGAATAATCTTTATAAAAATCAATGGTGTTGGCTTAATGAGAAAAACCAAATATTAGTAACAATAAAGCCTATTATTTCAGGAATAGTGAAAGCGGATATTGAAATATCAAAAGATGCTCCTCTGTATGAACCCATTGAACTTTTAACATTAATAGGCTTCTATATGTTATTAAAATATCAAAACGAAATCGAAAATTAAGTATGAGCAATAAAGACAAAATACTTGAATTAGAATCGATCTCCTTGCAGGTAAGAAGAGATATTGTAAGAATGGTCAATATGGCAAAATCGGGACATCCGGGAGGATCATTGGGGTGTGCAGATATGATGACTGCTTTGTATTTTTATGCAATGAATATTGATATTAATAAACCTATTCAGGAAACGAACGGAGAGGATCTCTTTTTCTTATCTAATGGACATATTTCACCATTATTATATTCTGTTTTGGCTAGGAGAGGATATTTTCCTATCTCTGAATTGGCAGGTTTTAGAAAATTGGGTTCTCGATTACAAGGGCATCCTACTCCGTCACATGGGCTCCCGGGTATACGTATAGCATCTGGATCATTGGGACAAGGTTTATCCGTTGCTGTGGGTGCTGCTTATGCTAAAAAGTATGATCAAGATAGTTCGTTGGTATATGTTATGACTGGTGATGGAGAATTACAAGAGGGTCAAAATTGGGAAGCGATCATGTTTGCCGCGTCACATAAAATAGACAATTTAATTGCTATTGTTGATTATAATAATGTTCAGATTGATGGTAAACTTGAAGAAGTGATTTCGTTAGGTGATCTTGAAAAGAAATGGATCGCTTTTGGCTGGGAAGTGCTTAAGGGTAACGGGAATAAAATGCAAGAAGTAGTGAGTATGCTTGATCAGGCTAAATCCCGCACAGGTAAAGAAAAACCGGTTGTAATATTGATGCGTACAGAGATGGGCATGGGTGTCGATTTTATGATGGGTTCGAGTAAATGGCACGGTGTTGCTCCTAATGATGAACAAACGGAAATAGCTTTACAACAACTTCCGGAAACTTTAGGTGATTTTTAAATTTATCTACAGTGAAAATTATCTACAGATATATTATTAAAAGTTTTGTAAAACCATTTATAATCACTTTCTTTTTTGCCCTTTTTATACTGCTGATGCAGTATTTGTGGAAGTATGTTGATGATTTGGTTGGCAAAGGCTTAGAAATATCTATAATATTAGAACTTCTTTTTTATGCATCTGCAACGTTTGTCGCAACAGCTGCGCCATTGGCTATTTTGCTTTCCTCACTGATGACATTTGGAAATTTGGGTGAACGTTATGAAATAGTAGCTATTAAATCTGCAGGGATTCCAATTAGTAGATTGTTTACGCCACTCTTAATTTTGGCAATAATTATTGGCTGCGGTACTTTTTTGTTCGCAAACTATATAACCCCTAAGGCATTTGAAAAAAGTAAAAATCTCATGCATGATATTAAGGATCAAAAGCCCACCCTGGCTATTGAAGAAGGTGTGTTTTATGATGGATTTGATAATTATGTAATTAGAATAGGGAATAAGAAGAGAGATAATGTAACCATTGAAGAGATATTAATTTATGATCATTCCAAAGGGCAAGGGAATACGACAATTACCTACGCCAAAAAGGGAACCATGAAAATAACAGATGATAAAAAATATATGTTATTTAGACTATATGATGGGTTTTATTGGGATGAGAGTCAAAATATAAATAGTAGAGATGTTGCTAAATCTCAATATCCATTATTGAGAGCAGTTTTTAAAGAGCAGTATAAGCGGTTTGACATCTCTTCATTTCAGTTTCAAAAATCAGAGGATAATTTCTATCAGGCAACAAATCAAACATTATCTTTAAAAGAGTTGAAATTAAAAATAGATACGCTGAAGATAAATATTCAAGAGTTAGAAGATACTCCGTCAAAATATTTTTTTGGAAGTCTTTACTTTTTTAATAATGTCATTAGATCAGACACTGTCTCATTTTCAACCTGTGATCTAGCATCGGATCTTAAGTACGAAGAAATGGATTTTGAAAAAAAGAAAGATATTATTAATTTTGCTCAAATGGGTTCCACGAACTTTTTTAGTACAATTCAATACTCTTATGATAATTTGTTCTGGCACATGCACTCCCTCTGGATGCATCAAATAGAAGTCCATAGAAAATTTACATTGTCAGTTGCATGCATACTATTCTTTTTTATCGGAGCTCCATTAGGTTCGATTATCAGAAAAGGCGGAATTGCAATACCTTTGGTAGTAACTATACTTTTCTTTATTTTTTATTTTATTATCTCAATAATTGGTGAAAAAGTATCCAAAGGTGATTTGATTCCTGTTTATTTTGGGATGTGGTTTTCTACGTTTCTGTTGATCCCAATCTGTATATTTTTATCTTATAAAGCGACAATAGATTCCTCTATTTTCTCAATTGAAGAGCAATTTAAATGGTTTTCAAAGCTAAAAATAGTACGTTACTTTAACTCAAAAAAAGCAAATGAAGATACTTCAACTTTGTCATAAACCTCCCTTCCCGGCTGTGGATGGTGGAACTATTGCAATGAATAATATTGCACATGGACTGATTGGATTGGGACATCAGGTTAAGGTGATAGCTATGGCTACATATAAACACCCTGTTATAGAAAGTAATCTTTTTGAACAATATCGTGAAAAAACTCAATTTGAGTCTGTTTTTGTCGATACTTCAATTTCCAAATGGGGAGCTATTATGGCGTTAATCTCCAGTAAATCATATCATATTAGCCGATTTAATTCTCCTCAATTTGCTGAAAAATTAACTCAAATTTTAAAAGAGAGTAGCTTTGATGTGATTCAGATGGAGTCCATATATTTAACGCCTTATATTCCGATAATAAGAGCTAATTCTAAAGCAAGAATTGTGGTTCGATTACATAATATTGAACACCAGATATGGGAGAGAATGATCAATAATGAAAAAAACATTTTGAAGAAAATAGCTCTATCTCTGACAACAAGATTATTAAAAAAGTATGAACTAACAATCCTAAATCAGGTAGATGGGTTTATGGCTATTACTAATGTTGATTACCAATATTTTCATACAATATATCCCTCCGTTTCCGGAACTACAATACCTTTTGGTGTGGATTTGGATCAATATCGATATACTCCTTATGAAATCGATGATGAAAAGAAAAACTTGCAATTATTCCATATTGGAAGTATGAATTGGGCACCCAATGTTGAGGGGATTGAGTGGTTTTTAGATCAGGTTTGGCCGGTTTTATTGTCTCATTTCCCGGAATTGGAGTTTTATATTGCGGGAAGAGATATTCCGAAATATTTTAATCAATACAAAATACCACGTTTTATAATTGATGGAGAGGTTCCCGATGCACAAGAATATATGCTCTCTAAAGATATTATGATTGTACCTCTACTTTCCGGGAGTGGAGTGAGAATTAAAATAATTGAAGGGATGGCATTAGGGAAAATAATTATTTCCACTTCAATAGGGGCAGAGGGATTAGATGCGGTAGATGGAGAAGATCTTTTTATTGCCGATACTCCTGAACAATATGTTGAGGCGATAAAATTGTGTATGTCATCTATGGGAAAAATGAAAAAAATTGTAAAGAATGCACGTAAATATGTGGAATTACATCATCATGATACTACCATTGCCCATGAAATAATTAAATTCTACAACTCGTTATAGTCTGATGGAAACAACAAAAAATAAATGCTTATTAGATTCTATTGAATATCCTTCCGATTTAAAAAAATTGAAAGAGGATGAACTTCCGCAACTTTGTCAGGAGTTAAGAGATTTTATTATAGAACAAACGGCTAAAAATCCGGGACACCTTGGAGCAAGTTTGGGTGTTATTGAGATTACTGTAGCAATTCACTACGTTTTTGATACTCCTCATGATCAAATAGTGTGGGATGTTGGTCATCAGGCTTATGCTCATAAAATTTTGACAGGAAGAAAAAACAGATTTAGCACCAATAGAAAATATAAAGGAATTAGCGGGTTTCCTAAAATGACTGAAAGCGAATATGATGCTTTTGGAGCAGGACATGCCTCTATATCTCTCTCCGCACTTCTTGGGATGACCATTGGTGATAGAATGTTAGGGAATGATAAAAAAGCTCATATTGCCCTTATTGGGGATGGTGCAATGGGGGGAGGAATTGCTTTCGAAGCATTAAATCATATCGGAGGAACAGATGAAGACTTGTTGGTGATTTTGAATGATAACCATATTGCTATTGATGAAAGAATCGGGGGTATGAATCGGTATTTACTCGATATCACTACTTCTCATCACTACAATAGGTTTAAAAACACACTTTGGAAACTGCTTACGCTCAAAAGATATAAACCTAATTTTATCACTCGGTCAATCAGTAGCCTGGCAGCTCTTATTAAAGGGAATATTGCCAGAGAGAGCAATTTGTTTGAACACCTTGGATTTCGTTATTTTGGACCCTCTGACGGACACGATGTACAAATGTTGGTCAATATATTGCAGAAACTAAAACAAATTAAAGGACCCAAGATTTTCCACGTTATCACTAAAAAAGGGAAAGGACTCCCTATTGCAGAACAAAATCAGGTAAAATTTCATGCTCCGGGATGTTTTGATCCCCATACAGGTGAAATTATTGAGGTACACGAGGAGGGAAAACCAATTAAGTTTCAGGATGTTTTTGGGAAAACATTATTAGAGATAGCTGAACAAAATCCAAAAGTAGTTGGAGTTACACCGGCAATGTTAACCGGATGCTCCATGACGATCATGAGAGATCAAATGCCGGATAGAGTATTTGACGTGGGAATCGCTGAACAACATGCCGTAACTTTTTCTGCAGGATTGGCACGAAGTGGGATGATCCCTTTCTGTAATATTTACTCTTCCTTCTTGCAAAGAGGGTATGATCAAATAATTCACGATGTAGCATTGCAAAAATTGCCGGTTGTTATCTGTATTGACAGGGCAGGTATTGTTGGAGAGGATGGGGCAACACATCACGGTGCTTTCGATTTAGCTTATTTAAGACCTATTCCTAATATGGTAATAGCATCTCCAATCAATGAAACGGAGTTGAGAAATATGATGTTTACTGCAACCCAATATCAGGATGGACCCTTTGCTATCCGATATCCTCGTGGACATGGGTCTCAACAGGAGTGGAGAACACCTCTTCAAACGCTGGAAATTGGAAAAGCAGAATGGCTTCATAAGGGAGAAAAAGTAGCGATATTGAGTTTAGGACCATTGGGCGTTGTCGCTATGAATGCGATCAAGGAACTAAAAAAAGAGGGAATCAACCCATCTTTAATCAATGTGAGGTTTTTAAAACCATTTGATGAAACCCTGATCGATGAGTTGTTGCAGAATTATTCAACTATAATTACTATTGAAGATGGAGTAAAAATGGGGGGACTATACTCTACCGTTTCAGAACTGATTACAGCAAAGAATACTCATGTTCGGCTCTTCTCCATTGCCATTCCGGATACTTTCGTTGAGCATGGAGATTTATCTTCTCTGCATCATGAACTGGGCTTTGATCAGGAAAGTATAGCTAAAACTATAAAAGCTTGTTATGATCACAATTAGTAATAATCCAATTGAAGTGATGGCGCCGGTAGGATCGTATGAATCTCTAATGGCGGCTATTCATGCAGGTGCAGATTCCGTTTATTTCGGAATTGGTGCTCTGAATATGAGATCCCGGTCATCCGTTAATTTTGATGCTTCAGATTTACAAAAGATAGTACAAATTTGCGAGGAAAATAATGTGAGATCCTACCTTACTGTCAATGTTGTTGTGTATAACAATGAGATTGAAGAGATGTATGAGTTGTTGGATCTGGCAAAAAAACAAAATGTGACTGCTATTATTGCGTCCGATTTTGCAGTCTTGGAGTACGCCAAAAAGATTGGATTAGAGATTCATATTTCAACGCAATGTAATATCACCAATATTGAAGCAGTACGCTTTTTTTCCCGCTATGCAGATGTGATGGTTCTGGCTCGTGAAACGGAATTAAGACAAGTTGCAGAGATATCAAAGAGAATTAAAGAGGAGCAAATTTGTGGTCCGTCGGGGAATTTGGTACAGTTGGAGATGTTTGCTCATGGCGCACTTTGTATGGCTGTTTCAGGAAAATGCTATCTTAGTCTGGACAATTTTAACTATTCCGCCAATCGGGGAGCTTGTTTACAACCTTGCAGAAGGGGTTACAGAGTACAAGATCTTGACAATGAAATAGAACTGGCCATAGAGAACCAATATATCATGTCGCCTAAAGATCTTTGTACGATTCCATTCCTGGATAAGTTAATTTTAGCCGGTGTAACCGTGTTAAAAATTGAGGGGAGGGGAAGATCACCGGAGTACGTAAAAATGGTCGTACAATGCTATAAAGAAGCACTGCAAGCCATTGCTGATCAAACCTTCACTCAAGAGAAGATTGCAGATTGGATGAAACGCTTAAGAAGTGTCTATAATCGTGATTTCTGGGACGGATACTATTTGGGTAGAAAAATGGGTGAGTGGACAGAAAGATATGGTTCTCAGGCAACTCGTGTGAAGCAGTACGTTGGAAAAATCACGAATTATTTTACTAAATTGCAAGTTGCAGAGGTATTGATTGAAACCAATTCTCTTAGTTTGCAAGATGAAATCTTGATTATTGGTCCCACAACGGGAGTTTATGAGGCAGAACTATCTGAAATCAGACTGGATTTGAAACCTGTCGAAATGGTGCAGAAGGGAGATCTCTGCTCGATACCGGTGAGTGAGGTGGTAAGGAAAAATGACAAACTGTATAAATGGATCGAGGTAGTGGATCACTTTTGAGAAACGACACTGAATAGGACCCCCCCTTTTTTTTATTTTCCAAAAGAAAATCAGGATAAATCTTTCATAGACAAGCTGATCCGTTTTCTTTCAAGGTCGACATCAACAACTTTAACCAAGACCTGGTCACGAAGCTTCACCACGTCATTAGGATTGGAAACGTAGCGATTGGCCATTTGGCTGACGTGAACCAGCCCATCCTGATGCACGCCAACATCCACAAAGCAGCCGAAGTTGGTGATGTTGGTGACGATTCCGGGAAGAACCATACCGATAACTAGATCCTGAATCGAGTTGATGTTGGGGTCAAACTCAAACTGCTCAAACGCTTCCCGCGGATCTCTGCCGGGTTTGGCAAGCTCCTTCATGATATCTTTTAGTGTCGGAATACCCACTTTTTCAGTAACAAATTGCTCAATTTTGATCTGTTTTTGCAGCGTTTCCTGTGCCATTAGCTCCTGAACGGAACTGTTCAGATGAGATGCCATTGCTTCCACTATTTCGTAAGATTCCGGGTGAACTGCACTGTAATCCAATGGATTTTCAGCACCATGAATCCTTAAAAATCCGGCTGCCTGTTCAAAAGTTTTGGGACCAAAACGAGGGATTTTATGGAAGTCATCACGGGATTGGAAAGGACCGTTTTCATTGCGATATTCGATGATGTTGTTCGCCAGATTGGGACCAATTCCTGAAACGTAGGAAAGCAATTCCGTACTGGAACTGTTGATTTCGACACCCACATTGTTCACACAACTCTCAACAACCTCTTGCAAGCTGTTTTGCAACCAGGTTTGATTGACATCATGCTGATATTGACCCACTCCCAACGATTTTGGGTCAATTTTAACCAATTCAGCCAGCGGATCCATCAATCGTCTGCCAATGGAGATCGCTCCTCTGACGGTTAAATCGAGATCCGGGAACTCTTTTCTAGCTGTTTCCGATGCAGAATAGATGGAAGCACCACTCTCGTCAACCATCACGATGGTAACGGGGTGATTAAAGGGAATCATACGAACAAAATTTTCAGTTTCTCTGCCTGCAGTTCCATTTCCAATCGCAATCGCCTCAACCTGATACTGATGAACCCATTTTTTTAGGAGATCTGAACTTTTTTGATATTCATTATGAGGGGGGTGTGGAAAGATAGTGTCATGATCCAAAAGTTGACCCTGACGATCCAAAACTACCACTTTACAGCCCGTTCTAAAACCGGGATCGATCGCTAAGGTCGTTTTTTGTCCCAAAGGAGCACTCATCAACAGTTGGCGGAGATTGGTTCCAAACACCCGGATCGCCTCTTTGTCTGCTTTTTCCTTGTAGAAGCGCCTCATTTCAGTCTCCATTTGAGGTTGGAGCAATCGTTTGTATGAATCTTCACCTGCTAAAATGACTTGTTGACTACAACTGTTATTCCCTTTAACTGTGAATTTCTGTATCAGATTTAATGCTAATTCATCCTGGGGTTTGATGGTGATTTTGAGAAATCCTTCCTCTTCTCCTCTAAGCATTGCCAGTACACGATGTGAAGGAGCCTTCCAAAGGGGTTCCTCACTTTTAAAGTAGATTTCAAATTTTGAACCGGCATCCTCTTTTCCTTTGATTACTCTAGAGTAAATGGTAGAATTTCTGACAAATTTTTCACGAAGTGTAGATCTGACATTAATATCTTCAGAGATCCATTCCGCAATAATATCACGTGCTCCCTGAAGAGCTTCTTCGATATTATTGACCTCTTTGGATTGATTGATATAGGATTGTGCTGTTTTCTTCAAATCTATGAATTGTTGTTTAAAAATCAGTTTAGCCAGCGGTTCCAATCCTTTGTCAATGGCGACAGTGGCTCTGGTTTTCCGTTTGGGTCGGTAGGGGAGGTAAATATCTTCCAGTTGCGACAAGGTTGTCGATGCTTCCAATTGTGCCTGCAATTGTGGCGTCATCTTACCTTGTTCAGTGATGGAATCAATAATGGCTGCCCGTCTTTTATCCAGCTCTACCCATTTCTGATAAAGATCCCTGATTTGAGTGATCATCACTTCATCCAAACTGCCGGTAGCCTCTTTACGATAACGGGAAATAAAGGGAACAGTAGCACCGGAATTCAACAGATCCAGACTGTTCTTAACTTGATCATATTTTATTTTTAACTCATTAGCAATGAGTTGGTAGTGGTTATTCATCTTAAAATTGCTTTGTTTTTAACCAACAAAGATAAGAATTTTATTGGAGAGCGTGATGATTAGGATTTATCAAAAATTATAGTGTAAAAGGGTAGAAAATATCATTTCTTATTTGTATTTTTGCAAAATAATTTCAAATTTTAATATTACAAAATGATTGAAGAGTTTAGTTTTGGTAATTTTGGGTCATTCAAGGAGATTCAGACTTTGAATATGACAGCGGCAAAAATTAAGTCAAAAGAGAAATCTCTTGATATCAATAATCTGTTTCAGGTAGATGATAACCTGAGTTTGCTTAAGTCAAAAGCAATATACGGGGCGAATGCAAGTGGAAAAAGTAATGTAGTAAGGGCTTTGTCAGCATTTATCAAAATAATTAATTATTCTGTCAAAGATGAAAGATCATTAAGTTTTATTGATACTTTCCGATTATCAACAAAAACAGTGTCAGAGCCGGCTTTTTTTCAACTTATTTTCAGGGTTGGAAAAACACGCTATAGGTATGGTTTTGAAGCTGATGTCAAATCGATTAAAAGTGAATGGTTATTTTCAACACCCAATAAAAGAGAACAACCTTTATTTATTAGAGAAGAAAATGAGATTATTGAAATGAATCAAACTCATTTTAAAGAGGGCGTTTTATATCAAAAGTTGCTTAAAGATTCAAAAGATCAAATTTTTACAGAAAGATCTTTGTTTTTAACGCACTTAAATTCAATTGGTTTTGCAAAACAATCCCAACAAATTTTTAAAACCATTACTTCAATTTTAATTGTTAGTGGATTAACTGATAAAAGGATGTATGATATTGCGGTTGAATCATTAAGTGATGAAATACAAAAAGAATTTATTTTAGATTTTCTAAAAAAAGCAGATGTAGGAATTAATGATTTGAAAACAATTGAAATTACAAACGATGTTTTACCTAATAATTTGGAAGAGGAAGTAAAACAAAAACTTCGAAAGGAGAAACTGATTATTTCAAGTAAAACACAATTTGATTCAAACCTTCAAATAGCAGGAGAAACTGATTTTTCTTTTGTTTATCAAGAATCGGAAGGAACCAAAAAAATGTTTGAATTAAGCCCATTTATCTATTATTCTCTTAAAGAGGGTACTCCTTTAATTATTGATGAATTTGATGCACGGTTTCATCCATTATTAACTAAAAAAATTGTTGAACTTTATAATTCAATTGAAAATAAAACTTCTCAACTTGTTTTTATAACTCACGACACCAATTTATTATCGCATGAATTATTAAGACGAGATCAAATTGACTTTGTTGAAAAAGATAAATACGGGGCAAGTCATCTTTATACTTTGGTTGAAATTAAAGGTGTTCGCAATAATGCTTCATACGAAAAGGATTATATTCAAGGGAAATATGGTGCAATTCCATTTCTAGGAGATTTTACTAACTTAATATCTTTTGAATAATGCCGAAAAGTACAAAAGCAATTAAAATTACAGATAAAAATAAGGCATGGAATAAGAAATCTAAGCCAAGTCTTTATAGAGTTGATTCTATTCCATTGAATAAAACGATTTTAATTGTTTGTGAAGGACAAACGGGAAAACTCTTCACAACAGAAGGCTATTGAAAGGGCAAAAAAATTGTTTGAGGATCGGAAAAATCTCGTATATCATGAGCAAAATCCGGTTACAAAGGTTTACGAATTAGTTGAACTATTGAATGATAACTTAAGGCGATAATGGGATTTTATTCCTAAATCCAAAATTGGTCGTTGAGCGGAGTCGAAATGCTGAAATCCGAAATTTTTCTATACTTTTGTAGTTTGATTTAATACTAATTATTATGAAAAAGATTTATGTAATTTTGGCAATATTTTTGATGACCGGTTGTGCGGAAATGCAACAAGTATTAACAACAGTTGCATCAGACTACGTTTCCGGTAACACCGGTGGTTCTTCAATTAATATTGCAGGCGGTTTAAAAGAAGCTTTGAATAATGGAATAGCAAAACAGGTAACTCTATTAACGAGAACGGATGGATTTTACAACAATAGTTTAGTTAGAATATCTATTCCTGATGAATTAAAAGTGGTTGAACAAGCGTTACGTAATATCGGATTGGGTTCGTTGGCTGATAAAGGAATAAAAGCTTTAAATACAGCAGCTTCAGATGCTGTGAAGGAAGCAACCCCCATATTTGTCAGTGCTGTATCTTCACTTACTTTTAGTGATGCCAAGGCCATACTTATGGGATCACAAGATGCTGCAACACAATATCTTCAAAGAACGACATCGCAGGCATTATACCAAAAGTTTTTTCCGGTTGTAAAAAATTCATTTTCTAAAGTTGGAGCTGATGAAATTTGGAGAGAAATTATCAATAAGTACAACGCTATACCTTTGGTTAATCCTGTAAACCCTGATTTAAATGACTATGTTACCAATAAAGCATTGGAAGGGGTGTTTAAAATGATTGCAATCGAAGAGAAAAACATTCGTACAGATATAAATGCCAGAACTTCAACTTTATTAAAAGAAGTGTTTGCTTTACAAGATAAGTAAAAAGAAAACTATATATATATTGTTGGTTTGACGCATCACTGGCAGAAGTGTAATAATTGTTTTCTCCTTATCCATCCCCATTGTTTTCATTGAGGTAACGTGAGAAGTAGTAAAAAAACAACTTTTTTGATGAATTATGCAAATATCTCCCAATGATCTGCATAAAGGGTGTCAATATCAGATGCAAAAAGGAATTGCGAGAATAGGATAAAAGTCAATAAACTACTTATATCCTTAATTTTTTATATCTTTGCAAACTTGAGTTTAATATTTTTATAAATAGTTATTTAATTGTAAATTAGCGAATTATGCCAAAAATCTCATCAAAAGGAGCAGCCATGCCTGCATCACCTATTAGAAAATTAGTTCCTTATTCAGATAATGCAAAAAAAAGAGGAGTTCATGTATTTCATTTGAATATAGGTCAACCTGATATTGAAACTCCTGAAGGTGCACGTAAAGCAGTTCAAAACTATAATTCTAAAGTGATCGAATATAGTCACTCAGCAGGAATGATCAGTTATAGACAAAAGTTGGTTGAGTATTATAAAAGTGTTGGAATTCACATTACAACCGACGAAATTATAGTGACAAATGGTGGATCGGAAGCAATTATGTTTGCTTTTAATGCTTGCTTGGATCAAGATGATGAAGTAATTGTACCAGAGCCATTTTATGCAAACTATAACGGATTTGCAACCAGTTCCGGTGTAAAAATCAAACCTATTTTTTCTACTATCGAGAATGGATTTGCGCTTCCACCAATTGAAGAGTTTGAAAAACTGATCACGCCCAAAACAAAAGCGATTATGATCTGTAACCCGAACAATCCGACAGGATACTTATACTCAAAAGAGGAGTTGGAGCAATTGAGAGAGATTGTAATAAAACATGATCTGTTCCTTTTTGCTGATGAGGTTTACAGAGAGTTTTGTTATGATGGAGCAAAACATTTCTCAGTAATGGAATTGGAAGGACTAGAAGAGCATGTAGTTCTTTTTGACTCTGTTTCTAAGCGCTATAGTGCTTGTGGTGTGAGAATAGGGGCTTTGATTTCCAGAAATAAAGAGTTGATGAATACTGCAATGAAGTTTGCACAAGCCAGATTAAGTCCTCCAACTTATGGACAAGTGTTGGGTGAAGCTGCTTGCGATACACCTCAGTCCTATTTTGATATGGTTATTGACGACTATGTTGCACGTCGTAATTGTGTTGTAGAGGCAATTAATAAAATGCCCGGCTGCTTCTGTCCTAATCCCAAGGGAGCTTTCTATGCGGTGGCTCGTTTACCGATAGACAATGCAGATCGTTTTTGTCAGTGGTTACTGGAAGAGTTTAACTATGAGGGTAAAACTGTGATGTTGGCTCCGGCTACCGGATTCTACTCGGTACCTACGAAAGGAGTTGATGAAGTTAGAATTAGCTACTGTCTCAAAGTTGATGACCTTAAAAAGGCAATGAAATGTCTTGAAGAGGGATTAAAAGTGTATCCCGGAAGAAAATAATGGATCTGCAATTAGTCTCCTCATTTGAACCTTCAGGAGATCAACCGAGTGCGATAAAGCAATTGATTGATGGCTTGGAGCGTGGAGATGAAGCGCAGACGCTGTTGGGTGTTACCGGATCCGGTAAAACATTCACTATCGCTAATGTTCTAAAAGAAGTAAAACGCCCCGCTTTGGTTTTAAGTCACAATAAAACTTTGGCAGCGCAATTGTATTCTGAGTTTAAAGCCTTCTTTCCCGAAAATGCGGTGGAATATTTTGTTTCCTATTATGATTATTATCAACCGGAAGCATACCTGCCCAATACCAATACTTACATTGAAAAGGACCTTTCAATTAATGATGAGATTGAGAAATTACGTTTAAAAACAACTTCTACTTTACTATCTGGAAGGAGAGATGTAATTGTAGTAGCTTCTGTATCATGTATTTATGGTATTGGTAATCCTGAGGATTTTGCAAAAAATGTCATCAACCTACATACAGGTATGGTCGTCGGGAGGGATCGGTTACTCCTGGCTCTAGTAAACAGCTTATACTCAAGAACCGAATTGACTCTGGAACCGGCACGTTTTAGGGTTAAGGGTGATACGGTCGATGTTTTTCCACCTTATGCCAATAGTGCCTATCGCATTGTTTTTTGGGATGATGAGATTGAAAAAATAGAGGAGATTGAGGTTGAAACGGGATCCAAGATCGTGGAAGTAGAAGAATTAAAAATTTATCCCGCTAATCTTTTTGTAACTTCTCAGGAGTCGATTCACAGTGCAGTACAGCAGATTCAACTGGATTTGGGAGAGCAGGTAGCTTATTTTAAGTCGATAGGTAAACATCTGGAAGCTAAAAGGTTAGAGGATCGTGTTACTTATGACGTGGAAATGATTAAAGAGTTGGGTTACTGTTCCGGAATTGAAAACTATTCCCGCTATTTTGATAATAGAAGACCCGGGGAACGACCTTTCTGCATTATTGACTTTTTCCCGGATGATTTTATTTTAGTGGTGGATGAGAGTCACGCTACTATTCCGCAAGTGGGAGGGATGTACGGAGGAGACAGAGCAAGGAAAATGAATCTGGTAGAGTATGGTTTTAGATTACCGGCAGCGATGGATAACCGTCCCCTAAAATTTCAAGAGTTTGAGAATTTGATCGGTCAGGCAATATACGTTAGTGCAACACCGGCAGATTATGAGTTGGGAAAATCGGAAGGAATTGTGGTGGAACAGGTGGTAAGACCTACCGGTTTGCTGGATCCCCCTATTGAAGTGAGAGCGGCTGATAATCAAGTAGATGACCTCCTGGAAGAGATTGAAGTCTCAGTATCCAAGAAAGAAAGAGTACTGGTTACTACACTAACAAAAAAAATGGCAGAGGAGTTGAGTTCCTATTTGATTCGAATAGGAGTGAGAACCAAATATATTCACTCGGATATTGAAACTTTGGAAAGAGTTGAAATTCTGCAAGATTTAAGAGCCGGTTCCATCGATGTGTTAGTGGGTGTGAACCTGTTACGGGAAGGGTTGGACTTACCCGAAGTGGCTTTGGTTGCGATTATGGATGCAGATAAAGAGGGATTTCTGAGAAATCAAAGATCTTTGACTCAAACAGCGGGAAGGGCAGCACGACATGTGGAAGGAAGAGTGATTTTTTATGCTAATAAAGTTACTAAAGCAATGCAAGCGACTATAGATGAGACCAATAGAAGAAGAGAAAAACAGATTTCATACAATAAAAAACACAATATTATTCCCAAAACAGTTCAGAAAAATGAAGATTTCTCCCTAATTAAAGCGCTTGATTTTACTCCTAAAGATAGAAAAGAATATCAATATCAGGACCCCATTTTGAATATGGTTGCAGAGGAGGGAGAATTGAAAATGATGAACCTGGAAGAACTCAAAGAACTGTATAAAAAATTGTTAAAAGAGATGGAATTAGCGGTGAAAGATCTCGATTTTATTGAAGCCGGCGAGTTGAAAAAAAGAATCCAAAACATTGAAAAATTGATAAAATCCTACTGATATGATAACGATTGAAGGCAAGTGTTACTTCGCTTCCGATTTTCACTTAGGCATTACCGATTACCCGACTGATAATCAAAGGGAATCCTATATTTTAGAGTGGCTTGATCAGGTGAAATCAGATGGGAAACATCTCTTTTTGTTGGGTGATATTTTTGATTTTTGGTTTGAGTATAAGTATGTGATTCCCAAGGGTTATCATCGCTTATTATCCAAATTGGAAGAGTTGAGAAATGCGGGAGTTGAAATCTACTATTTCACCGGGAATCATGATATGTGGGTGAAAAGTTATTTCACGAAACAGTTTGGTATTCAGATATTTAGAAAGCCGCAACTCTTCAAAATCAACGGAAAAACAGTCTTTGTGGCTCATGGTGACGGCTTGGGACCGGGGCAATATCGGTACAAGTTGATCCAATGGATTTTCAGTCGAAAAATCAACATTTTTTTGTATGGATTGCTCCCTTCCTCACTCGCTTTTGCCGTGGCTGAGGCGACCTCGCGGAAGAGTAGAAAAAAGGACTTATATCGGAATCAAAATCAGACAGAATATATTGAACTTTTCATCGAAAAGTACCTCCAAAACAATCATGCCGACCTCTTTATTATGGGGCATCGTCACCGTGTTATCGATAAAATGATAGGCTCAAGTCGCTATATTAACACCGGCGATTGGCTCGATTTTTACACCTATTTTGTGCTCGATTCAGAGGGAAAACTCAATTATTTTTTGCAAGAGAAACATGAAAATAACCCTCTTCCCTGACAGAATATACCGGTAAATTTCTTTTTTTACAAGCTTTTATCCATCGTTTTTCATCCTTTTTTGAGATCGACTGATCCAGTAGTAAACAATCAAAATCGACCTGATCCAGAACCTTTTCGATAGGGTGTTCCGGATTAAGAATAAGTATATAATTTATTTTGGATTTATTATTAATGGGGGGCAGCCAATCCGTGAGTACCAACATCGTTTTCCCCCCTCCATAGATAAAAGGTCCCTCTTTGAAAAACCGTGGGGCAGTGTGATTCTGTTTCGTTGTGATAAACTCCATCCGCAAGTGGTTCGCAATCGCATAGTTTTTAATGGAGTACTGATATTCAGCACATTGCTCATTCGTGATCGAGTCCGACAGCAAAATACCATGGCGCCCGTTTTGAAAGAGTAGGGCACTCGATTTGGATGTTGAAAAAAGGATGATCTGCCCCCCTTTATTTTTTATTTCATAAAGATCAAAATTATATAAAAAAATGGTAACTAATGAACAAGTGAGAAAGGCAAAAAGGAGAGATTTTTTTCGCTTTAGAATTGCAAAATAGAGCAAAAAAATGAGGATGTAGAGCAGGATTGTTTCCGTTAGGGAGAGATGCAAATTGTGTGATACGGCACCGGGGAGGGATTGAATCTGACTGATGATCCAGTTCATCGCTTTGATCAGCCATTCCAGGCAGAACGATGTGATACGAAACAGCCACGGAAAAAAGGAGAAAGCCAAGACAATAATGCCGTTGACCATCACACAAAATGAGAGAAAAATGACGGACAAATTGCCTAATAGGAAGTAGTTTGGGAACTGATGGAAGTAGAAAATGGAGATGGGTGATGTTAGAATTTGAGCAGCAACAGACACCGTCGCCAGGTCCCAGAAATAGTTTCCCAGATAGGTCTTAGGACTCCAAATAGAGTGAATCGGTTTTTGAAATATTACGATGCTGAAAACGGCTAAGTAACTCAATTGAAAGCCTAAGTCAAAGATTAATAAGGGATTAGAGGTTAGGAGAAAGAAAAGAGAAGTGTATAAACTCTGGAAAACATTGGTTTTTCTAACGGCAACCTTTCCCAGTAGAACAAAACTAAACATGGTAGCAGAGCGCATCACTGAGGGGGATAATCCGGTGATGGAAGCATAAACCCAAATCACAACGAATAGAATAATGGTGCGGATGAGTCTACCCCGTTTGGAGTACTCTAATGGAAAGAGCAAGTAATTTACAATGGCAAAGATAATGCCAACATGCAATCCTGAAACACATAAAATATGACTCACTCCGGCATTGCTGTACTTGGTTTTGAGCTCCGGTTCCATGGTGTCGTCAAATCCTAACAGAATGGCTGCCGCAATAGAGAATTGATCTTTTGAAAGGGAAGAGTTTTGCAAAATTTGAGTCAGTTTTTGCTGCGTTTTAATCGATTCCCTTTTGATCCATGAACCCTGATTAGTTCCGATTTTCTCCCACTTTCCTGTCGCTAAGTAAAGGGTGAGTTCAACACCTCTTTGCTTCATATATTTTCGATAATTAAAACCCATCGGATTTTGAGGCGGAGAGATCTGTTGAAGCCGACCTGTAAATTGTATTTGATCACCATATTGGAGTTGTAAAGCGTTGGAATCTTTGGCAACATAGAGCAATACCAACTGATCCAAAGTTTTAACGATGAATTTGACTGAGCGCTCTCTCACTTGCGGTAAATCGACAATTTGGGCTTTGTATTCACGTTGCTCTTTCCATTCGGGAGAATCAATATTGGAAAAAGGATGATTCCATTGACAGGTCGTAAGGATAAAACCGATGCAAAAAGAGTTAAAAAAAACGAGAGCACTGCTCCATTTTTGCTTCAAAATTGTAGGTTTTCGCTTCAAAAAGAGCATAATAACGAGATTGAGAATGAAGCATAAAAGGGAAATAAATACAAAAATCTTAGGAAAAGGGATAAAATAGGCGGAAAAAATACCTAAAAGGATCCAAAAAAGTAATTTGAGTACGGCGTAGTTGGTAGAGAACATGGGAGAAAGTTTCCTCAAATATAGAATAAAACCGATAAAAAAAGGTTTATAATAAATAATATAAATTGTGTACCTTTGCAGGTTATATTCATACTTAAAGCAACTATGGCAAAACGGGGAGAGGGTCCAACGATTAGTATTAAGAACAGAAAAGCAGAATTTGAATATTTTTTGCTTACAAAATATACGGCGGGTATTGTGTTAACCGGTACGGAGATTAAATCGATTCGTGCAGGAAAAGCCAATATTACAGACTCTTACTGTGCTTTTATCGGAGATGAACTTTTTGTTCACAATATGCATATTGCGGAATATACCCACGGTACGCATAATAATCATGAAGCTAAAAGATCGCGTAAATTGCTATTGCAAAGAAAAGAGTTGAAAAAACTATTGGTCAAACTCAAAGAGAGAGGAATGACCATTATTCCCACTTTGCTTTATATCAATGAAGAGGGGTATGCCAAGTTGGATATTGCATTGGCAAGAGGAAAGAAAATGTACGATAAAAGGGAAGCTATTAAGGAAAAAGATAATCGTAGAGCCAGAGAAAGAGAGGAGTAAATTATGGAAAACTACGAAAAAGATTATTTGAGTATCAGAGAAGCAGCCGAGATGTTTGATGTCAAACCCTCTCTGCTCCGCTATTGGGAAAAAGAGTTTGATATCATTAAACCTTATCGGAATAAGAAGGGGGATCGCTATTTCAGCAAGAATGATATTGAGATTATTCGTACAATTTATCACCTGACAAGGGAAGAAGGATATACACTTCAAGGTGTAAAAGATGCGTTAAAAGGAGATAAACTGGTGGACCAACTCTCTAAAATGGAAGTGATTAATACTTTACAAGAAATTAAGACGTTTCTTATAGAAATCAAAAATGAACTCTAGAGAATGAGAATGATCTATTTTTATATACCTTTGCAAATTGGACTCTAAACTATGAAACAGAAAATTATTGTTACCATAATATTGATATTAGCCTTCTTATCCGGAAAATCTCAGATAGGAGGGACAGGGGTATATCCTTTTTTGGACTTTACCTATTCAGCAAGAATTAGCGGTTTGGGTGGAGGCTTGATTGTTACACCAATAGATGATCCATCAATATTGACTTATAATCCCTCATTGATATCTGACCAATTTCATCAATCATTTTCAGCTCACTTTGTGGATCATTTCAGCAATTCGGCTCATGGTTCTGCGCTTTATTCACACACTTTCAAAAAAGCGGGAAGTTATGCTATGGAAATGCGCTTTATTGGATATGGAACTTTCGAGCAGACAGATGATGCGGGAAATATTTTAGGAACTTTTTCAGCAGGCGATTATGTTGCAACTTTGGGGTGGGGTAGGAAATTAAGTCCTCTTTTTTCAATTGGAGCTAATTTAAAAATAATCTACTCTGCTTATGCCGAGTATCATTCGTTCGGATTGGGAGCTGATCTTGCAGGGACATATTATAATTCTGATAAACTATTTGGTTTATCCTTACTCCTTAAAAATATGGGTTCTCAAATCACAACCTATACTCCGGGAAACTATGAACGATTGCCTTTTGACATTCAGTTGGCTCTTTCAAAAAGACTGAAATACCTTCCTGTTTGTTTTCATGTATCATTGCACTCACTGTATAAATGGGAAATGGGTTATGTAGGGAAAAATGATCCATTTCTTAGTATAGATGCCATTACAGGAGAAGCCAAATACCCTTCTGCATTTGAACAGGGAGTTAAAAACTTTTTTAGACACTTTATTTTTGGAGTTGAAATATTACCATCCCCCTATTTTTCATTGTTTGCTTCATTTAATTATCACAGAAGCCAGGAGATGTTGATACCGGCACGTCGAACTGTTGCCGGACTTTCTTATGGTTTTGCGTTAAATATCAAATCGATCCAGTTGGGTTTTGCACGTTCTCATTATGCTATTGGAGCTGCACCTATCTATATTAATTTGGCCATTAACTTTGGGAAAATACGTGAGGCTACTCAACAAAAAAAGAGTTTAAAACGGGTGAAGAATTTTAATGAATAATACTATGTTGATACCTTTTTCACCACCCCGTATTGATGATAAAATTATTGCAGAAGTGAGCGAAGCGCTTCGTTCAGGGTGGATTACTACAGGTCCCAGAACTAAAAAGTTTGAACAAAAAATCGCACAGTATGTCAATGTTCCCAGAGTGGTTTGTTTAAATTCAGGATCAGCCGGGTTGGAGTTGGCATTGCGTTGGTATGGTGTTCAGGAAGGAGATGAGGTTATAGTTCCTGCTTATACCTATTGTGCTACTGCTAATGTGGTTGTACATTGTGGTGCCAAACCCGTTATGGTGGATGTTCGAGAGGATTTCAATATCGATGTAGATCAAATCAAAGCTGCCATTACAGATAAAACAAAGGCGATTATACCGGTTGATATTGCGGGATATCCTTGTGATTATGATGAAATCAACCGGATTGTGAATGACCCAGAGATGAAGTCAAAATTTCAAGCGCATACTCCTGAGCAGAAAAAATTGGGACGTATTTTGGTGCTTTCCGATGCGGCTCACTCTATAGGAGCTGAATATAAGCAAAAGAAAACGGGTTCTTTATGTGATTTGACGGTTTTTTCATTCCATGCAGTGAAGAATTTGACAACCGCAGAAGGAGGAGCGATCTGTATTGCTTTGCCTGAGCCCTTTGATACCGATGAAATCTATTCGGAATTGGTTACTAAATCTTTGCACGGACAGACAAAAGATGCATTGGCAAAAACTAAACCGGGAAACTGGAGATATGATGTAGTAGAACCGGGATATAAATGCAATATGACTGATATTCTGGCTTCTATAGGTTTGGTGGAATTGGAGCGGTATGAACAGGATATGTTGGTGAAAAGAAAAGAGATTTTCGACTCTTATAGTTCAGTCTTTTCACAGTATGACCTCTTTGAGGTTCCCGAATATGAATCTGAAAACAAAAAATCTTCTTATCATGTTTATCCATTGAGAATCAAGGGAATAACAGAAGAACAAAGAGACCTGTTGATTCAAAAAATTGCTGAACAAGGGGTAGGCGTGAATGTGCATTTTATCCCGTTGCCTATGTTGACAGCCTACAAAAGCAGGGGTTATCGTATCGAAGATTTTCCGGTTTCCTATGACCTCTATTCACGTGAAATTTCTTTGCCGGTCTACTATGATTTAACACCGGAAATGATAAATATTGTAATTCAAACAATTCTTTCCTTACAAGGGGATATTAAAGATTTTTTAAATAAAAATTAATTAATAATTAAATAACTATTTGTAAAATATGAAAATAAAATCTCTCTTTTTAACCCTATTCTTATTTTTATCTTCTTGTCTCATTTATGCAAAAGGGGTTCATTTTACACTCATTTCACAGACAGATCAGGGGATTATTGTAAGAGTTGATTTTCCTGAGTTTACTACAATTCCTGTTCAGGTAGAAGGGGAAGAGATGTATCAATTGTTGATGAATCAAGCTTATCCCGTAGAAGAAAAGGGAGCACCTGAGCTTTTAAAAAGTGCCATTTCTTTGATTATTCCGGAAGGAGTACAACCGACAGTAGAGTTGATATCATCTGATTTTTCATTAATCTCTGATTTTAAACTGGCTCCTTCAAAAGGTGTTTTATACCGTGATGTTAATCCTTCAACCATTCCATTTATAAAGGGGGAACAATACCTTCAGAATCGCTTTATTCAAAATGAACAGGCTCTTTTAGGGTCGATCTATCAATTGAGGGATTTTACAGGGGTGCCGGTCATAGTTTATCCATTTGATTACAATCCTGTCGAAAAAGAGTTGAAAGCATATCACTCTATGGTTATCAAAATCTCTTATGATTCACCCACCGGCTTGATTCGTGCTCCTAAAAACAATACAATTTTTGATCAAATCTATGCGAATCATTTTCTGAATTATGAAAGTGTTGTTAATGATCGTTATACTGCATTGTCTGAAGAGGGGGAGATGTTGATTATTGCACCGGCAAACTTTATTCCGGCACTTCAACCTTTGAAAGAATGGAAAATCAAAACAGGTATTCCTACAACGATTGTTTCTGTTGCCGATGCCGGGAATACTACCACAGCCATTAAATTATATATCAAAAATTTCTATAATACGCACAATTTAGCTTATGTCATTATTGTAGGTGATCATTTGCAATTTCCCGTTTATTATGTTAATAGTTCAGCATGTGATAACTACTACGTAGAAGTGGCCGGTAATGACTCCTATCCTGATATTCTGCTTGGAAAAATATCTGCTGAAACAGCAGATCAAGTGAGCGTTCAAGTGGATAAATTTATCAGGTACGATCAGGGACTACTTGCTCAAACTCACCATTCAACCTATGCCGGAATTGCATCTTATGAGGGTCCGGGACATTATGGAGAGTATGATCATGAGCATATTAGAATTATTCATCAGTTGCTGAATGGTTATACTTACCAAAATGGATATGAATTTTTTGAAGGGAGTCAGGGAGGATTAGATGCACCGGGGCACCCCACAGCTTCGATGGTTGCCAACGCAATCAATTCCGGTGTCGGGTTAATTAATTATTGCGGTCATGGGGATTATGATATGTTTGTTACATCGGGATTTAATAACAATAATGTTACACAATTGAATAATAGTCAGAAACTTCCATTCATTATTTCTGTAGCTTGTCAAAATGGGAATTATGTAAATAGACTTTGTTTTGCCGAAACGTGGTTACGTGCTACGAAGAATGGGCAACCTACCGGTGCCGTTGGTGCATTGATGTCGACAATCAATCAACCATGGAATGCTCCCATGACTGCTCAAGATGAAATGAATGAGATTATAACAGATACATCTCCCGGTCAAACTAAAAAAACATTTGGTGCGATTGCATTTGGAGGGATTATGAAAATGCTTGATCAACATTCTGACTATTCAACAGCAAGAACGTGGATACTCTTCAGTGATCCCAGCATTATGATTAGAACAGATGAAGCAGTAGCTATTAGTGCAACACACCCTTCATTTCTTCCTTTGAGTTCAACACAAATCGTTGTAAATTCTCCCGTTGAGGGAGCTTACGTGGCACTTTCTCTGCATGATCAGGTTCTTGGTACAGGAAGAATCCAGGGAGGAACAGCAACAATTAACCTTCCAAACACCTTAACTCTGAATGATACAGTTCATATTGTGATTACTAAAATGAACTATATCCCTTATCAAGGGGAGTTTGTTATTTTAGGAACAATAGAACCATGTGTTATCTATAATTCTCATCAATTTTTTGATAATCAAGGGAATGAAGTAGAGAAGTTAAAAACAGGTGGAAATTATACTATAAAAGTGAGTCTTTTGAATATTGGACAGCAAGCAGCTTCTCAAGTCAACGTGAAATTGAGATCGAATAATCCTTTTGTTTTTTTACAAAATGGTAATTTGCAAATCCAATCTATCAATGGATTAACAGAATATACCATCCTCAATCAAATTCAAGTTCATGTATCCTCTCAGGTTCCATACGGAACAGTAGCTGAATTTACACTTAAAATAGAAGATGGAGAGGAGACACGTTATTTTTATTTTGAAGTGCCAGTTGCTGCACCTTCGTTATTTACAGGTGACCTGCTAGTTGATGATCACGCTTCAGGAGGAAATAATAATGGTATTATAGATTATGGAGAGAGAGTCCATTTGATTGTTCCGGCAGAAAACTTTGGAGATGCTCCGGCAGAACCGGGATTTATAAAAATGGAAAGTTTGAGAAACTATTTGAATGTATATCGTGCCCTCAATCCAATTGGAGAACTACTACCACAACAAGTGGTAAACAGTACTATTGACGTTTCAGTTAAACCATCAGTCTACCAACCTTGCGCTGATTTGGTCAGAATCACCTATTATTCAGGCATGTATAGTTACCAAAGAGTGTATGAAGTGGGGATAGCAGGTGGCACTTCATCAATTGATGAGGTGACTGCCGATCAACTGCTGATTTATCCCAATCCAACATCAGATCAGCTGAATTTGGTTCTCTCTGAACAAAGAATGGAAGGAGATCTAAACTACGTGATTTGTAACGCAGTTGGAGCTGTAGTATCAAGAGGAACAATTTTGGATACAAGAACAACTATTAATGTAGAATCATTGACAACCGGATTCTATTTTATACAAATTTTACAAAATAATTATCTAATTTTAAACCAAAAAATAATCAAGAAATAGTATGCAAAACAATAAACCATTAATTTTAGTTACCAATGATGATGGACACGAAGCTAAAGGGTTGGCAGCTTTAATAGAAGCAGCAGCCTCTTTTGGAGAAGTGGTTGTAATTTCACCCGACGGACCGCGATCGGGAATGAGTCATGCCATAACTACGAATGTTCCACTCCGTGTTGAACAGTATAAAAACGAGAATGGAATTTCGTTCCATAGAACCAACGGAACGCCGGTAGATTGTATCAAATTAGCACAAAAAGTAGTCTTAAGAAACAGAAAAATAGATCTGGTGCTTTCAGGAATTAATCATGGAGCCAACTCTTCAGTAAGTCTTCTTTATTCGGGGACGATGGCAGCTGCCATTGAAGCCAGTTTTGAGAATATTCCCGCTATAGGGTTTTCATTACTGGATTATTCCCCTAATGCCAATTTTGATGCTGCCACAAAAATAGCATCAAACATCATTGAAAAAGCACTCAAGGACGGAATTCCCGCTCATACCAGCCTCAATGTCAATATTCCTAAACAACCGATAGAGAAAATAGCAGGAATTAAAGTAACCCGGCAAACAAAAGGATATTGGAATGAAGATTTGCTGGAGCAAATTGATCCTTATGGCAGATCTTATTACTGGCTTGTTGGAGAGTTGGTTGATACCGATCATGGTGAAGATAGTTGTGAATGGGCATTGCGAAATAATTATGTTTCGGTTCAGCCGGTTCAATTCGATTTAACAGCACATCAACATATTAATTCATTAAAGAAATGGGAAGAATAATAGAAAAATTGAGAAAAGATTCAGTATGGATGGGGATATTTTTAGGAACTATTGCTCCGCTCCTGTTATTTGGTTTGTTAAGACTGATTCTTTTTTTTATTGAACAAAAAACAGGAAAACTTGGGGTGGTCTCCATTCAAAAATTGCTTATTTTAAGTATTATACCAAATCTGTTTATTTTGAGATATTACCTCCTGAAATTAAAATATGATTTAACAGGAAAAGGAATCGTGACAGTTACGTTTATTATAGCAGTGATATTCGCTATTCTTGAATTTACTGTGTAAAAGTGATTTATTGTCGCAAAAGTTGTTATTGATCCATTAAATAAATTTATAATATGGCCATTAGTCAGAAAACACGTTTATTTGTTGAGAAAAAAGAGGGTTTTAGAGTGGAAGCACTGGAACTCCTTCATGAGTTAAACCGCAATTTGCATCTGAATCTATCTTCATTGAGATTGATCAATATTTATGATCTTTTCAATATTGATTCGGAGCTGTTGGAAAAATCAAAGAGACAGGTGTTTTCAGAACCGGTGACCGATACCCTCTTTGATCAGTTTGATCATCAAAATTATCGCTGCTTTGCGATTGAACTTCAGGATGGACAGTTTGACCAACGGGCAGATAGTGCGATGCAATGTCTGGGATTGATTGATCCGGACAATGAAGCGCTGGTGAAAAGTGCCAGATTATTGGTTTTTGAGGAGAATCTTTCAGATGAGATACTCAACAGAATTAAAAAGTATTGCATCAATGAGGTAGAAGCCAGAGAGAAAAACATGAATATCCTGGATCATACAGAAAATATTCATGTGGAAGAGATTCCGATCCATCACGGATTTATTAACTTTTCTCCTGAAAAGGTTGCTCAATTCAGAGAAAAACTACAATTGGCGATGTCTTTTGAAGATCTTCTTTTTGTGCAACGTTACTTTAAAGAAGAGGAACGCAGAGATCCTTCCGATACAGAGATCAGAGTACTGGACACTTACTGGAGTGACCACTGCCGACATACTACCTTTGAAACGGAATTGAAAAATATCACTTTCACTCCTTCTCAGTTTGACGATCAACTGCAAGATGCTTTCAATCAATATCTTGAGTTAAGAGAAAATGTACATCAGTCTAAAAAACCGATGACACTGATGGATATGGCCACCATTTGCGGTAAGCATGAGCGTAAAATCGGCAATTTGGACGATATGGAGATTTCAGAAGAGGTGAACGCTTGCAGTGTTTATATCGATGTGGACGTGGATGGGAAAACTGAGCAATGGCTCTTGATGTTTAAGAATGAAACCCACAATCACCCTACAGAGATTGAACCTTTTGGCGGTGCATCCACCTGTGTGGGCGGTGCCATCAGAGACCCGCTCAGTGGCAGAAGTTATGTTTATCAAGCTCTACGAGTAACCGGCGCTGCCGATATTACCGAACCGATAGAAAATACCATTGAGGGGAAACTGCCTCAACAGGTAATCTCGAAAACTGCCGCCCAAGGCTACTCTTCTTATGGCAATCAGATTGGGTTGGCTGCTACTCACGTCAGAGAGATTTACCACGAGGGGTATAAAGCGAAAAGAATGGAGATTGGGGCTGTAGTGGGAGCGGTTCCGGCTCATTATGTACGTCGTGAAACGCCATCTCCCGGGGATGTGGTGATTATGTTTGGGGGCAGAACAGGAAGAGATGGAATCGGTGGGGCAACCGGATCCTCTAAGGAACATACTACCGAATCGTTGGAAGTAAGCGCTGCGGAAGTGCAAAAAGGAAATGCTCCGGAAGAACGGAAAATTCAGAGGTTATTCAGAAAACCTCACGTAACGAAATTGATTAAAAAATCGAACGATTTTGGAGCAGGTGGAGTGAGTGTGGCGATTGGAGAGTTGGCAGATGGATTGGAAATCGATCTGAATGCCGTGAAAACCAAATACAAAGGATTGAATGGTACGGAAATAGCGATCAGTGAGTCGCAAGAGAGAATGAGCGTTGTGGTGGCTCCGGAAGATCAGGAACTCTTTATGTCCTACTGTGCTGAGGAGAATATCGAAGCTGTAGTGATTGCCAAAGTAACCGACACAAACCGACTGCTCATCAACTGGAATGGGTATCCTATCGTGAACCTATGCCGCGATTTTATCAATAGTTCAGGTGTTAGACAGCAGGCTGACGTAACCGTGAATCCAATTCAAGAGAACTTTATGGAGCCTCTTCCCGTGAAAGGGGATACGTTAGCAGAGCAAGTGTATGAGCGTTTGGGCGACCTGAATGTGGCATCCCAAAAGGGAATGATTGAGATGTTTGACTCTACCATCGGTGCTTCTACGGTATTGATGCCTTTCGGAGGGAAACATCAACTCACTGAAACACAGGCAAGTGTGCAAAAAATTCCGGTGAGAAACGGGGTTACTTCTACCTGTTCCATAATGAGTTACGGGTACAATCCGTTTATTTCTGAGCGTTCTCCTTTCCATGGTGCCCAATTGGCTATCCTCGAATCGATGGCTAAAATTGTGGCTGTCGGAGGCGATTATTCCAATATCCGATTCACCTTTCAAGAGTATTTTGAGAAGCTGGGGAACACGCCTGAGAAATGGGGTAAGCCGTTTGCAGCGCTGTTGGGTGCAATCCGGATTCAAAATCAGTTTCACCTTCCATCTATCGGAGGTAAGGACTCTATGAGTGGTACGTTCCACGATTTGAATGTACCCCCCACTTTGGTCTCTTTCGCAATTACTACAGGTAATGCGGCTCACATTATCTCTCCCCAATTTAAAGATATTAATAATAAAATTTATATAATAGGGGGGAAGGTAGTTCAAAACGGTGTAGTTAACGTAGAGCAGGCTAAGTCAGTGTTTAGCTTTATGCACGAGCAGGTCATGCAGAAAAGGATCGTGTCGGCGTTTGCCGTTCAAATGGGTGGTATTGTAGAAGCTTTAGCGAAAATGAGTTTCGGAAATGACCTCGGATTTAACATCACAACCGAGGAGGATCTTTTCGGATATCGCTACGGAAGCTTTGTTGTAGAGAGTACAGAAACCCTGGATTTCCCTGATGCGGTGCTGTTGGGAACGGTAGATCATCAATGGAGGATCAATCAGCAGCCGATCGATAAGAAAAAAGCATTGCAAGCCTGGAGAAAAACCTTTGCGTCAATCTATCCCGAAACGGTACCTGCAATGGATCACGATAAAGTGTTGGTGAAGCAGGAGTATCACAAACCGATTACCTATCAACCCTATCCTTCTAAAACAGAGAAAGTTAAGGTGTTGATTCCGGTTTTTCCGGGTACCAACTGCGATTATGATACCGCACGCGCTTTTGAACAGGCAGGTGCAGAAACTAAACTCTTGATTTTCAAAAACTTAACCTCTAAAGATATTCAAGAGTCGATCGAACAATTGGCATTGTCGATTGATCAGTCCCATATTTTGGCGTTGAGTGGCGGATTTAGTTCCGGAGATGAGCCGGATGGCAGTGGCAAGTTTATCGCCAATGTTTTGAATAACGAGAAGATCAAAGCGGCGATTGAGCGACATTTAGCCAAAAAACATCTCATTATCGGTATCTGTAACGGATTCCAGGCTTTGATTAAGTCAGGATTATTGCCCGGTGGCAAGTTGGGTGATCTTTCTGAAAATTCACCCACACTATACAGAAACGATATCAATCGACATATTTCGCACATTGCACAAACAGTAGTAACTTCCAATAACTCTCCCTGGCTCTCCTCTTTCAATCCGGGAGAAATACACAAGGTAGCACTCTCTCACGGAGAAGGGAAGTTGGTGGTTTCAGATCAGCAAGCGCAAGAGTGGTTTGACAAAGGACAAGTGGCATTCCAGTATTGCAATGATCTCGGAGAACCCACGATGGATACCCCATTCAATCCCAATGGTTCTCACTTTGCCATTGAAGGTATTGTTTCACCTTGCGGACTCATTTTGGGCAAAATGGGACACAGCGAACGCGCCGGAAAGGATATCTTCAAGAACATTGAAGGCAATCACAATCAACCTATTTTCAAAAATGGGGTGAACTATTTTTTGGAAAAGTAGGCGTTATTTCGGATTTCGGATTTCGGAATGAAAAAATGTCGAAAGTTATTCAATTACGAATTATGGGATCAAAATCATAACATATTGATACATAGGGTTTGCTGAAAAAGTTCATGCAACTTTTAGGAACCTATACGAAGGAAATGGGTTTTTCATAAGTTTTACTTGAATATATTTGTAAAAAAAATCCTCTTTAAAAACAAGCCAACAAATATCCTTCATTGCTTGCAGGATATTCATTACAAATACAATCGA
>JAKPTX010000126.1 GCA_029570835.1 Bacteroidota bacterium | reverse complement strand
AGAGCCCCTCCACCCCGAAAAACTACCCTTTTTGTAACGTGTAAAATCGAACATTCTGCATAAAGTGTAATTACAAAGACTAGTAAACTCCCCAAGCGCACTCCGCCGGAAAGTGACAATTGTTCCAGACTCTTTTTTGGGCAATTCGTTTAATTCAATGATTTTTACGACATCCTCGATATCGCCATGTTGATCAAGTCGACACCATGCATTGCGCTCTGGCATGAAATGCAATCCTAAAACATGGGAAATTTTTTGCTCTATTTCATAGTACCTTCGAAGGGTGTCCACACCTTCAAACCCTCGAATAAAAATAATCTGTTCACCATCTCTCAAAATCTTACTTTGATTACCTTTAAGCGGTCCCTCAATCCAAGCGTCTTCTGAAGAGGCCACAAGACCCCAGGTAGAGAAAGGATTACTATCCCATAACAGAAGATCATCTATAGTCTCCTTTTCGAGTCTTACATTTTGTACAAGAACCGCATGAATAAATGCAAATGGGAGTGAAGCATATATAATGATATCCTTATCCTCTATTTCTCTCTCTAGGAAAGGTATAACTTCTCTTTGCTCAATCCAAGTTTTAAAATCTCCTTCATTTACTGGTTCTTTTGTTATTGGAGATACGCTTTCCAAGCGAAAAATATCCATTGTTGCTCCTAATTAATTATCTATGTTGTAAGATTTGTAAGAAATCTTACCCACCTATCAAATAAGTGTTTTTTGATCGGTGAAATGACCATAAACATTATACAAAATTTACCTTGGAGGTGACCTAATATTAACCACCTCTCAAATTATTTCGAATTACTTACTATCTTTCATCACACAGGTAGATCGCAGTCTTGGTAAAGGACAATATTGTTTCCTTGCTAAATCGATCTTCCCATTTGCCATGACTTCATAATCCAGGCAGTCACCAGGTTGTAAATCCAACAGGTTACGAACCTTTTTGGGGATTGTGATGGCGTTGGTCGTGGTAATAATAATCGGTCGTTTTTTCAAATAATCACCTCCTTTCCTTCCGAGATTGCTGAAATTTTCATAATCCAGCTCAGCCGGATATTTTGAAACTCAACCGGGAACATGGCTTTCCCCCACAAGAGGAAACGCTGGTTGGTATTCAAGATGTTCTGTAATTCTGCTTGATCCAATCCTTTCTCGCCTATCTGAAAAAGGGAATCAGGGAGATTGGTGTTGAAAGCGTGCGCTGAACTGAGCGGTTGCGAGCCAGCCCAGAGAAGCAGCGCTTTAAGATGTTCGAAATCGTTAGAGATCTGAACCGAAGAACACCCACGAACATCTCGTGAAAATTTCAGGAACAACT
>JAKPTX010000099.1 GCA_029570835.1 Bacteroidota bacterium | reverse complement strand
TGCAGTTATTGATCTAGACGGTAAGAAATATAATGCTATTGTTCAAGATTCACAATGGCATCCTATCAGTGATAAGCTATTACACGTGGATTTTTTAGAAGTTACAGAAAGTAGCGAAGTTAACATTGGTATCCCTGTACGTACAGTAGGAACCTCTCCCGGTGTTTTAAAAGGAGGTAGACTCAGTGTAAAAGTACGTAAAATCAATGTAAAAGGATTATTAAATCATATTCCTGAAGTAATTGAAGTGAATGTTTCAAAACTAAACATCGGAGATAGTATTAAAGTATCAGACATTACACTTGAAAACTTAACTATTACCGACAGAAAATCTCAAATCATCGTTTCAGTTGCCACTACCAGAACAGCAGTAACTGATGATGGGGAAGAAGGAACTGAAGGAGAAGGGACTGAAGGAGCTGCAGAAGGAGCAGAAACAGCTGCACAATAGTTGTTTGATTATCTTTTCGAATAGGTTGATGACAACATCAACAAAATAACAAATTTCACTATATTGATACAAAGTTAATATGGTTATATATAGTAAAATTGACGAGCTAACAGAAAAAATGATCTCATTAAAAAGTCAAAATTTTTCTGTTGGCTTCGTTCCGACTATGGGGGCACTCCACGCCGGACACTTATCGTTGATAGATAAGGCTCGGGATGAGTGTCAAATTGTAGTGGTTTCAATTTTTGTAAACCCGATACAATTCAATAATCCTGAAGATTTAAAAACTTATCCACGGACACTGGAGCAGGATATCGAAAAAATCAAAGATATAACCGATATCCTGTTTGTCCCAACAGCTGAAGAGATCTATCCTACCCAACCAACAGAATCCTACAACTTTGGAGATCTGGAGAATGTTATGGAAGGAGTACAACGGCCCGGACATTTTAACGGAGTTGCCATCGTTGTGAATAAGTTACTGGACATAGTGCAACCGGATAAGGCCTATTTTGGAGAAAAGGACTTTCAACAACTTGCTATTGTTAAGAAACTGGTAGAGCAATGCCGGATCGATACCACGATTGTTGCTTGTCCTACAATTAGAGAAAGTAGTGGATTAGCAATGAGTTCACGAAATCAAAGATTAACAAATGATCAAAAAGAGATTGCAGCCAAAATATATCCAATTTTGGTCAAATCCACTCACCTGGAAGCTACAGAGACTAAACTCATTGTTGATTACGTTATTACTGAAATAGAGAAAATTGATCAAATAAAAGTAGAGTACTTTCAAATTGTCGATGAGACCTCTTTACAGCCCGTCGATTCTATCCTCCCTAGTCAAGGAGTTATCGGATGTATCGCTTTTTATGTGGGAGATGTCAGACTGATTGACAATATTAGGTACCAATAATATATTTATTGCATCATGTATATTCAAATATTAAAATCAAAAATACATCAAGCTATTGTAACTGAAGCCAACCTCTATTATGTTGGAAGCATAACTATAGATGAAAATCTGATGGATGCCGCTCATCTCGTTGAGTATGAAAAAGTTCAAGTTGTCAACATCAACAATGGGGAACGATTTGAGACCTATGTTATCAAAGGCGAAAGAGGGTCAGGTGTACTCTGCCTGAATGGACCTGCAGCAAGATTGGCAGTTCCAGGAGATGTTGTACTGGTTATTTCATATTGTTCTATTGAAGTTGAAAAAGCCAAAGAACATAAACCTATAGTGATATTTCCTGATAAAAATAACCGTCTCTAAATTTTTTATTAACCCTTATAAATTTAAACTACAATGTACAAATTAGTATTAATTCGACATGGACAAAGCACTTGGAACCTTCAAAACCTTTTCACAGGCTGGACAGATGTAGACCTATCTGAACGCGGTGTAAGGGAAGGTATTGAAGCTGGACAAAGACTTAAAAAAGAAGGATTTAACTTTAGATATGCCTATACTTCTTACCTCAAAAGAGCTATTAAAACCTTAAATTATGTTCTTGAGGAGATGGACCTAATGTGGATCCCTGTCGAAAAAACATGGCGTTTGAATGAAAAACATTATGGTATTTTACAAGGATTGGATAAGGTGGAAATGGTAGAAAAATATGGAGCTGAACAAGTTCAATTATGGAGACGCAGCTACGATGTAAGACCTCCGGCATTGGAGGAGAATGATCCTAAACATCCGCTTAATGATCCCAGATACGATGATGTAACTGATGAATTGGGACATCCCGGAACTGAGGCATTAATTGATACTGTGGCAAGAATAGTGCCTTATTGGGAAAGTAACATTAAGGCAAAATTGGTAGAACATAAAGAGGTTCTTGTGGCTGCTCATGGAAATAGCTTGAGAGGAATCATCAAACATATTAAAAATATTTCCGATCCCGACATCATTGCACTGAATATCCCAACAGGAATTCCTTACGTGTTTGAATTTGACGAAAAAATGAACCTGGTTAAAGATTATTTTTTAGCTGACGAAGAAACTCTTCGAAAATTAATGGAAGAAGTAGCAAATCAGACAAAAAAGTAAAAAAAAAAGTATATCTTAGCAGTTTGAAATAAAAAAATGAAAGCAAAATCTAAGATATATTACAATAAATTATAAATCAATGCATTATAATAAAAAGTTAGCTCAGCTTGCTGTTATTGTTTTTTCAATATTCTTTGCATTAACTCCAATCAAAGCTAAAGCAACTGAAGAAAAAAATGATCATACCGAGGAGTTTGTACCCGGAGAATTCATATTAGGGCACGTAATGGATAGTTATGGATGGCACATAACCACTATAAACAAAAAACATATTTCTATTCCCCTTCCTATTATTTTATGGGATCAAGGGAAGTTAATTTGTTTCTCTTCTGCCCAATTTCATCACGGACATAATGCTTATAAAGGATATGCATTAGGTTTTACAAAAGAAACTGCCGGAAAGATTGTACGACTCAGCGAACCTTATACCGGACCATTAGAAGAAAGTGCAGTTTATGAATTTAGTAGAAACTTTACAGATATCTCCATTACAAAAAATGTGTGTGCTCTATTAATATCTGTTATTTTACTGATAGCTATTTTTCTTTCCGTAGCCAAAAGCTATAAAAAGAGACCTCTCATGCCACCTAAGGGATTGCAATCTTTAATGGAAGTGGTTATTCTGTTTATCAGGGATGATATGGTTATTCCCAGTATTGGAAAAAAACATTACAAAAAATATCTACCTTATATTCTAACTCTTTTCTTCTTTATTCTTTTCAATAACCTATTGGGGCTCATTCCCATTTTCCCGGGTGGTGCTAACGTTACGGGAAATATCGCCGTAACAGCTATTTTGGCATTATTAACCTTATTAATTACCTCATTTTCAGGAAATAAGAATTACTGGAAACACATCTTCAATACTCCCGGTGTTCCATGGTGGCTTAAAGTACCTATTCCTTTGATGCCCATCGTTGAATTTATGGGTATATTTACAAAACCGTTCGTGTTAATGGTGCGTTTGTTTGCTAACATTACTGCCGGACACATCATTATTATGGGGTTCCTTAGCCTTATCTTTATTTTTGGAGCAATGAATCCTATTGCCGGTTATGGTATTTCAGTTCTATCCATGATTTTTTATCTTTTCATGGGTATGCTGGAACTCATAGTTGCTTTTGTACAAGCCTATATTTTCTCACTTTTAACCTCCATGTATATAGGAGCAGCCGTTGAAGATCATAGTGAACATGAAGTAGAACATGTCGCTATCAAAGAAACTGTTCAAAATCAACTTATTGAAGAAAATAAATAATAATAACCCTTTTATATTCATTTAAAAAACTATTTTTATGGAACTATTAACATTATTAGACGCGAATCTTGGTGTGGCAATCTCAAAAGCCGGTGCTGCTATCGGTGCTGCTGTTACTGCTTTAGCTGCTGCATACGGTATTGGTATGATTGGTAAAAGTGCCAACGAATCTGCAGCTCGTCAACCTGAAGTTTCAGGAGACATCAGAACCAATATGATTTTGACAGCCGCTTTTGTTGAGGGGGTTTCTCTATTCGCTATCGTTGTGTGTTTGCTTATTGCAATTGCATAACAAAAACCAAAAGAGGATCACCACGATGGGTGGTATCCTCTTTCTTTTTGTAAATAATTAAAATTAGAAAATAGATCTATTATGAATTTAATTACTCCCGATTTTGGATTAATCTTTTGGATGCTTATTGGGTTTGGAATTTTGTTTTTTATATTGGCAAAATTTGCCTGGCCGGTGATTACTAAATCTATTGCCCAAAGAGAAGAATATATTCAGGAACAGCTAGATGCTGCTGATACAGTTAAAAGAGAAATGAAAAATCTTCAAGCCGAACATCACAAACTTTTACAAGAAGCTAAAGAGGAAAGAGATAAAATTCTTGCCGATGCCCGTAAAATCGTTGATAAAATGAATGAAGAGGCTCGGATTTTGAGAGATAAAGAACATGATGCCAGAATGGCTGAAACAAAGATTGCTATTCAAAATGAAAAAATGAAAGCCTTGACTGATATCAAAAATGAGATTGCTCTCCTCTCTATTGATGTGGCAGAAAAAATCTTAAGTGAAGAGCTTTCTACTCAAACAAAACAAGAAGAAATGATTTCTAAATGGGTCAACGAACTCAACCTGAATTAAAAACGCAATACTAAAAGTTATAACGAATGCGTTTTAATTTTAAATGAAACATTTTGTTTTTTTATTGACCACACTCCTATCCTCTCTTTTTGTATACCCACAAATTGACGAGGATTTTGCTTATTGGGAAGATACACTATCAACTCTAAGAAGTAAAGTGATGAGTTCTCCGGGTGAAGAGTTGCGAATGGCTCTCAATGAAGAGTTTATGACATTGTTTGAAGAGTTTCTGTGGCTCGATGGCTCATTTCAACATCAATGGAGTGCTGACAGTCTGTTTTCTGTTGTAGACTCCCCCGACAAACTACTGAGAATTTACACCTGGTATATTATTAAAGATGATTTTACTTACGAAAACTTCGGTTTTTTACAATTTTATAATGCCGGAAGAAAAAAATATGTGATCTATCCTCTCTATGATAGAAAAAATACACTTTCCTACCCCGAATATGAAATAGGTGACCTTAATCAATGGTACGGGGCCGTTTATTATCAGATTATTCCCCTTGTACATAAAAAGAAAACATACTATACATTGCTGGGTTGGAATGGAAATGACCTGTTTACAAACGAAAAAGTAATTGAGGTACTTCAATTTGATCCGGATTCTCAATCTCCGGTAATTTTTGGGGCTAAAATTTTCAAAGACTATCGATCCAAAGTTTCACGTTTGATTTTTAAATATTCAAAAGAGGCCTCGCTCTCCTTAAAGTATGAAACACATACTTATGAAGTAAGTACAGGAAAAAGAGATCCCAAAACAAAGAATATGATTTATGAAGTGAAGTCCGCACCCATGATTATTTTTGAGGAATTGATCCCCATGGAGGATAACATGCCTGTACTGAACGCATTTTTGGTTCCGGAGTCCAGTCTAAACCAGGGATTTATTGAATCAAAAGGAGAATGGAGATATATCACCAGAGTCAAGGGAAGAAATCCTGATAAAAAAATGAGACCGCGAAAATTCTCAAATAAACAATTTTATATTAATTAAACCTATTGATTCTGAATCATGGAAGCCAGCTCCTTATATCCACTTAAGTTTAAACCCACTCTCAAAGAAAAAGTATGGGGTGGAAAGAAATTTTCATCTTTTTTCAAACAAAATCTTGATCCGACAAAAAAGTATGGAGAAAGCTGGCAAATTTCCGATATTGAAGGCGATGTTTCAATTATTGAGAATGGATTTTTAGAGGAAAACAGCCTTGTAGATATCATTGAACTCTACATGGGTGACTTGGTGGGAGATCAAATTTATGATCGTTTTGGCTTGGCTTTTCCACTTCTTTTCAAGTTTATCGATGCCAATGAAAAACTATCATTACAAGTTCACCCAGATAGTGAATTAGCCTATCAAAGATATCAACAACTGGGAAAAACCGAACTTTGGTATATCATTGATGCCAAACCCAATGCCGGATTATATATTGGGTTCAACAAAAAAACATCGCAGGAGGAATTTTTAGATGCACTGGCACAAGGAGAACTAGAAAAAATGATCCAATTCTACCCTGTTAAAAAAGGTGATGCTTTTTTTATTCCAGCGGGTACCATACATGCTATCGGTGAAGGAATACTGTTAGCTGAAATCCAGGAAGCATCCGATATCACCTATCGCGTGTTCGACTGGAATAGAAAAGATAAAAATGGAATGATGCGTGAACTGCATATTGAGGAAGCATTAGAAGCGATAAACTACAATCGGGAAGAAGGATATAAAATTGAATACAAAGAGGAACTGAACAGTTCTGTCTCCATTATACAATCTGA
>JAKPTX010000096.1 GCA_029570835.1 Bacteroidota bacterium | reverse complement strand
TGGCTTTGAAAGATATCATGATTAAGGGGGCCACATTCATCGATATCTGGTTCTACGTTGCAGTTCTTTTGTTCATTTCTACGCTGTTAACTATTTTCAGTGTTACACAAATTGATAGGAGGAGAGCGTCATGAGAATCATCCTAATGCTAGTCAAAAAAGAGTTTTACCAAGTATTTCGGAATCGCTTGTTGATCTCTATTTTAATAGTTGCTCCTCTCGTGCAATTTCTCATTTTCCCTTTTACTGCCGATTATGAAATCAAGCATATTTCCATTGCCTTTTGGGATCAAGACCGCTCCACCCTATCCCGGGAAATCATTGAACATTTTGGGCACTCTACTCACTTTATTGATTGTGGATTTATTGATTCAGAAGCAGAAAAAGAGGAGGCTCTACTTCATGATCATGTCGATTTTATCTTGCAGTTTCCCCCCCGTTTTGAGGAACAAATGGTGCGGGGAGAAGAATCGCAAATTGCCATCACCGCCAATGCCATCAACAGTGTCAAAGCGGGAATAGGATCAGATTATATCAAAAATGTATTGACTCTCTTTTTTGAATCTAAACAAGAAGGAACACCCCCTACAAGTAAAAAGATGACCTCTGTATTAATCAATCATATCCACTGGTACAATGAGAAAATGAATTACCAAAACATCATGGTTCCGGGAATTTTAGTAATTCTGGTTACCCTGATTGGGTCTTATGTTACAGCATTGAATATTGTGCGAGAAAAGGAAATTGGGACCATCGAACAAATCAATGTTACTCCTATCTCAAAATGGCAGTTTTTGGTGGGAAAAATGATTCCTTTCTGGATTTTAGGAATGTTAGAATTTATAGTTGGATTGTTACTCATGGTGTTTTTCTTCGGAATCTCTATTCAAGGAAGTACTACGTCACTACTAGGTGCCACGGCAATCTATCTGCTGGTAATGTTGGGATTGGGATTTTTTATCTCTTTTGTGTCTAAGAACCAACTTCAAGCAATGTTTATTGTATTTTTTCTCTTTGTGATCTACGTATTGCTCAGTGGTATATTTACTCCCACCGAAGGAATGCCCAAGTGGGCTAAATGGATTAATTTCGCAAACCCAATGTCCTTCTACATGGATATCATCAAATTGGTTATTCTCAAGGGAGCCGGGTTAAGAGAGATCACATCTCAAGTGATTATTCTGAGTGCCATGGCTATTGGAATTAATATCGCTGCACTCCTCAGTTATTCTGACAAAGTCAATTAGGTTTCTTATCTCCTCAATTCAAAATTTTGTCCCAAATACACTTTTCTAACATATTCGTCAGAAGCAAGTTCTTCTGCTGTACCCGAACGAATTACAGCACCTTCAAAGAGTAAATAGGAACGATCTGTGATTGATAATGTTTCATGAACATTATGATCTGTAATTAAAATTCCAATGTTTTTATTCTTTAAATTAGCTACTATATGCTGAATATCTTCAACTGCAATAGGATCCACACCGGCAAACGGTTCATCTAAGAGGATAAACTTAGGATTTGATGCAAGACAGCGTGCAATTTCAGTCCGTCTTCGCTCCCCCCCTGAAAGATTATTTCCTAAATTCTTTCTTACGGTTTCAAGACGAAACTCTGCAATTAACTCCTCCAATCGCTCCTTTTGTTCTGCTTTGGTTAGTGAAGTAAATTCTAAAATTGCCCTGATATTATCCTCAACGGAAAGTTGTCTAAAAACAGAAGCTTCTTGTGGTAAATAGGCAATACCCGATTGAGCTCTCTTATACATAGGAAGTTTTGTGATCTCCTCGTCATTTAAGAAAATTCTTCCTGCATTAGGACGAATCAATCCAACAATCATATAAAAAGAGGTTGTCTTTCCTGCCCCATTAGGACCTAACAATCCGACAATCTCCCCCTGTTTAAAAGAGATAGAAACCTGATTTACAACTATTCTTTGTTTATATTTTTTTACTAACCCTTCTGTTCTTATTTGTGAATATTCCATAATTAAATTATTTTTCAGCTTCTACTTTAATTCTATTTGTGATCTCCTCCATCAGTCTATTCAGAGGCGATTTGACCATAGGCTGCAGATAAAAAGGAATATCCGCTTCCACAAACAGTTCTATCTCTGATTCCATCTGTTGTCGATTAATATCGATCACAAGCAATATGGGATAATTTTTATCATTAAGAACCTGATATTCCACTTTGGAAAATGGAACTCTATTCGCAATTTTGATCTTTAATTTGGCAATGTTTGTGATTTCAATTTCGATACTATCCGAATCGGAAGCAATAAGTTCATATTCAGAAGGCATATATTTACTTAAATGAGAGCAATTTGAAACTA
>JAKPTX010000093.1 GCA_029570835.1 Bacteroidota bacterium | reverse complement strand
TCTCCCACCACGCAGCCAAAATCAAGGGTGCTGAAATCTTTTCATCTGTTTTTGATTGAATGATTTCCCATAGTTTATTCCACTGCTGTGGTTTGGGACATATGCGGTTATTTATCAATAGTTCATCCATCGCTATCGGATTTGTGTTGTTTCAATCCAATCAAATTGCTTCACCTTCTTCTTGGTTGCAGGGTCATTCAAACCATTAACCTCTTTTACCGCTTTCCCGAACTTGTTATAGTTCACCAGCACCCCATCATCCAAATCAATTTCAATGCGTTCTGTTGCCAGTGGGTAAAGAATATCCCTTTCATAATCATGAAGTTCAACCAGCATCTTCTGGATGTTATCACTTTCTTTAATGGCTTTGGATTTATCTGATGCAGAACCAGTTTCCTTAACACGTTCAAGATGTTCCTTTCGGGTATTTAATTTGCCGATGAACTCTTTCAGATACTTGTTTAAAATGATACTGACCGTATCAGGAGTGTAGCGATGAATATAAATCAGTACATTAAATGAACCCTTGGGTGAGGAAAACATCCAGTATATGGGGCGTTTTTTGTAACGTTTGATGTGGTCTGGATAAAAATCTTTGATGAAATAATCCCGAATGTCTTTCCCAATCTGTTCTTCAATAAATGCAAGGTTTTTATTGAAGTTCTTTTCACCATAGGTTACTTTGAGGAATTGGTTGAACCTGCCTACGATGTCATCTTCAAACCATTCATCATCCAAAATAGGTATAATATTATCCTTATCAGGAATAATAGAGCATTCATCTGGTGATTTGCCAATTTTATTAATATAATCTTGAAGAGTTTCTCTCTGATTTGCTAAAATTAGCCCTTCTTTATCCAAACTATAACGTCCAAATAAACATCCGATAGAATAACTAATAAATTCAGTTAAAACTTCTTTAGCAAGGAATGGCAAGGAAAGGTTAAAATGATGATTCCCACTCAAATTATTAGTTTCATTTATTATGTTTTTCTTCATTTTTAGGAGCAACCTTCTATCCAAAATATCTTGAAGAATTGTTATGTCTTCCATACTGACCGTAGGGCTTAATTCATCCGCTAAGTCATATATTTCAATAAAAATTTGATTTAACTCTTCCTCATGCTGTTGCACTTGAAAAAACTTTGTTGACCAAAACTGCCTCAATAAATCATAACTTTCTTCTAATTCAATATTCTGATTTTGTTTAGTTTGCACTAATTGGTTTTGTCTAAATTCCCATGAAAGTTCGCTTCTATCCCAATCCAACTTGCTTATATTAACACAATCGGTAAATAATATTTTAATTCTTTCCCTTTTAATTGGGTCAATTTTTACCGAATTTATATAAGGCAAACAATTCAAATTGTTTGCTTGATAACTAAGAGTTGGATTTAAAATGCTTAAAAAATGAAGTGAAACGCAACTGCATAAATAAGATGCGACTATTTCAAGTTCTTCATCTTCTGGGAAAGCCGAACTACCCTGAATATCGAAAATAAACCCTTTGGGTTTATATCTTACGCCAAATTTAGAAGTGTTGATGAATGACCATGTAATTCCAGAACGGAAATAGTAATCTTTCCCTCTGAAACTGGTCATTCCGTTCCTTTTAATTTCAAATCCTGCATTTTCCCAATTCACATTTAGTTCATTGTTTCCATACCATTTTCTGTAAGAGCCACCTTTATTATATGGAAACCATTTGAAGTGTGAATTAATAGCATGATTAATGGATGGCAAATTGAAGCCAATTTTATTATAAGGATTTTCATACCACTGTCTTAGGAATCGTATATTATCAGTAGTCATCATTCCTATTCTTGCTTTGGAATATTTTTCAAGGGACTCAAATTCTTGGAAAATGTTTCTGGTTTTCTTTGATGCCCAATATGCGATTGGGCACCCAGATATTTTATGAAAACTATCCTGATTTGCGTTGTAGAAATATTTACCATGAAGATTGTTTATTGCTTCAAGTGCTTGATTCCGTTTGCTTTCGGAGTTATCAAAATCCACTAAACGTATATATTTGCCTAATGCTTCATCATTTTCTGCGTTCCAGAAGGTAAAAGTCGTATTTTGAACAACTTCGCCACCAATCTCTGGAAATGTACGTGCTCCAAGATGCAGCATAGTATCAAAAAAAACAGACTTGACTAATTTGTGTCTTAGTTTCTCAAAACTTCCCAGAAACATCCAACTATGCTGATTAATCATTCCCAAGAACCCCTTTGATTTAAGCATCTTTAAGCATCTTTCAACAAAACATGCCATTAAATCAGTTCTACTATCAGTATAGTTAGTTTTCACGAAATCAGATAACTCAGCGTTCATACCGCCACTCATATATGGTGGATTAGTAACTACACAGTGATAATTCTCAGAAAGTTTCAATAATTGTCCTAAAGCGGTTTGTAGAGCCTTAATCTTAACGCTCTGAAAAACATCAACATTAAATATACTTTGTTCTAATTTATTGCTTACTTCTAAAATCTCTTTAACACTTACATATGGATTGATTAAAGAGCCAAAATTTGTGGCTTGTTGCATATTTATTAAATCATCCAGTATCTTGTCTGAAATAGAAATCTGGGATGAATTTAAAGTCGCACTTATTTCAATTTTTGAAAGATTTAAATCCTGAAAGCAGAAATTGTTTGGTTTAAAATTTTTCCGAAGTACTCTGCGTTCGTATTCTCTTGCTTTCATTAATAAAGCCAAACCAGTTAACTGTGCTGCTCTCTCATCAATCTCGTATCCATAAAGGTTCTTTTCTATAATTAATTGTGCAATATCACCTATATTATATCCTTCTTCTTCGTAAATCTTGGTGAACAAATCAAATGCATAAACCAGTATATGTCCGCTTCCACTTGCAGGGTCTATGAATTTTATTTCTTCAGGTGAATTGATTTTCAGGTAGTCTTTTTTATCAAGGGATTCGGATTCAATGAAGTATTGCATGTGCTCCCTCAAACGGGATTTGGAACGGTTTTGTAGCCAGAGTTTGCCCAAGGTATTCTGCACCATATACTCCACAATCCACCGTGGTGTAAATAACTGGGTGGCGGCAGGGATGTCTTCTTTTTTTACTTTGGATTTGGATGCAAATACTTCATCCTTCTTTTCCGAGATATAAAATTGGTACAACCAACCAATGATTTCCACATTCTTGCAATCTTCAATCAGCATTCCATCTCTAACATCCATAACAATGGAGAAATCGCTGGTCAGGTCATCAGGGAGCAATAATTCTGTGTAATCGTTTATCTTTTCAAATAAGAAGGGAAATGTTGTATTAAGATGGTTGCATGCTGCAATCAACAACTCCTTAAAGACTTCATTTTGTGGATTAGTGCTTGGTATTTTATTATCCAGCAAATCATATATTTTCTGTTTGTTTACCTTTAATTCTTCAGAAATGTTCCCACGTTTTGCTTCATCCAGCAGTTCTGGTATAGTGTAACCGTCTTTTGGTGTAATGATTCTAATACCCAACGGCTGATAATCATTGGCATCCATAAATCGGAGTGCCATCAAACGGTTAAACCATGTATAGGCAACCTTTTCAATTAATTGCTCTTTGGTTGTTCTACCCAGTTCCTGTCTGAGTTGCTTTAATTGTTCTGTTTTTTCCCTTAACTCAACCGAATCAGTGGTTAAAACAAAGGTGAGTTTTGCACCAACTTGTTCGAGTAGTTTCCTTCTGGCTTCCTGTGCAAATTTTTTAAGATGATTGGTATTCATGGTTTACAGGGATATCCTTTTGTTATCGTTAATTAATTCGTTGAGTTTGGTTTTGAGTGCTTCCACGTATTTTTCCACATCCTCTTTTGTCTTGAGTTCAGTTTTCGGGAAATCCACCTTCACATTGTTGATTCTTTGGTAGTGAACAACAGGTGTATCATCCTTTTCGGAGGGCATGGCAAGTTTTGCCATTTCATTCAATTGCTTCTCCAGCAACTCTCCCTTAACGTAAGCACGTGTACCCCTTAGATTGGCAATAAAACGCTGTTCCTTAACTTTCTTGGCTTCTTCTTCGAAAGGTTTCAGTACCTGCTTTCGCTTTAAATCATCAAGTGCTTTGAAATCATCGTGAGATTGAATTCGGTTAATGGCATTGTTAATCTCGGCTTCTGTAAGTTTCCTTTCTTCTTCTATTTGTTCAAGAACCTTTTTGGTCAATGCTTCTTTTGCAGATTTTGCATCTCGGATAAGATTTCCGTAGAAGGGTGTCTCATGGTCATTTACCTCACGAAGCACATCCAGTTCATCACACTCGATATATTCAAGGTTGGATTGATTGCCAGAAAAGAATCCACGAATTCCATCATATATCTTTTTTTGCTCACCGTTCCAGAATCGTTTTATAGGGTCAACCGTTTTTTCTTTATTATCAAGCAGGTCTTCTTCAAAGTCTGCCACATTTGTTAGGTAATAAGTATATTCTTTTTTCGAAAGTTTTCCCACAAAATCTTCCACAGGCTCAAGTACTTTCAAAAATGGATAGTTTTCCTTACTCATCAGCATCTGGTTTAACCATCCCAATTCCTGAGTGAGTTTGTTTTTAAATGCCAACGCCACTTCTTTGGCTTCTTTTGCTGGACATGATTCATCAAAATAATCGCTGTAGACTGTCATCAATTGCTTAATAAGCCTTGGGTCATAATCAACCTGTGGTTCAAGCAAGGTATTGCTGTACAGTCTATTGTTTATAAAGGCATTCAGAGCACCATCATCATCCAAAAGATTTGAATCCTGAGAGAGTTCAACTTTCCCTCGTTTGTATAATTTGGCTGCTATGCTGAATACGGCATTCTGATACCAACCATATGGCTTTTTAGCAAAATGGTCACGGATATCAGTCAGAGATGTCCTTTCCGACATCTTCTTTCTCCTGTGAATAATGTTCAGCACTTCACTCTCGGCTTCCGATATGGTTGAATCATCTGTTCCAAACAAATCATCCTGCCTGTCTCTGATAATGGCTTTTATGGTATCTTCAGAGAAT
>JAKPTX010000091.1 GCA_029570835.1 Bacteroidota bacterium | reverse complement strand
TTTGGGGGGAACTACATTGCGGATAAGAAGCAGTATAGAATAAGAATTACTCGCTATATACAACAACTGATTTTACAGGATCAATTTGAAAACTATATTTATCTTCTTGTTTCAGGATCCGGTGTGCGGGGAAATCGTTTGTTGTTTGCAGGAACTGACCCATTTGATCCGGCTTTGAGACTCAGACTGGAGATTTCTTATACTGAATTTTGATTTCGAACTTTTAAAATAGATTAAAAATATGTGTGGAATTGTTGCCTATACCGGACGCAAGGAGGCTTATCCTATATTAATTAGCGGGTTGCATAGACTTGAATATCGCGGTTATGATAGTGCCGGAGTAGCACTGATGACTCAAGGGGAAATTTCCCTCTATAAAACAAAAGGAAAAGTGAGTGACCTGGAGAATTATTGTGCAGATAAAAATACAAAAGCTCATGTTGGTATTGGGCATACACGATGGGCAACCCACGGGGAACCCAATACACAAAATGCACACCCACACCTTTCGACAGATGGCAAGCTTGCGTTAATACACAATGGAATTATTGAAAATTACATGACTCTGAAAACAGGGTTAATCAATAAAGGGTATCATTTTCAAAGCAATACAGATACAGAGGTTTTGGTCCATTTAATTCAGGAAGTAGCTAAAGTTGAAAAGTTACCGGTGATTGAGGCAGTTCAAATGGCATTAGGTTTGGTTTTGGGAACCTATGCTATTGTGATTTTGGATGTTGAGGCACCCGATCAATTAATTGTGGCAAAAAAAGGAAGCCCATTATTAATTGGAGTAGGAGAAAATGAGTATTATATCGGTTCAGACGGAGCTCCCATGGTAGGGTATACCAACCAGGTAATCTACTTGGAAGATGAAGATGTAGCACTACTGGATCCCAATAAACCATTGCAGATCTTCAATATTAAAGATGGTAAAAAAATGCCTTCTATTGAGAAATTGGAAATGCAGTTGGAACAGATTGAAAAGGGGGGATTTGAACATTTTATGTTGAAGGAGATCCATGAACAGCCCAGGGCCATTAAAGACTCCATGCGAGGTAGAATCAATGTAAAAAAAGATGTAGTAGCTCTGGGTGGTATCATTGAATATGAACAAAAAATGCTCAATGCAGAACGATATATTATTGCTGCCTGTGGGACTTCATGGCATGCGGGTTTAGTAGGAGAATATCTGTTTGAATCATTGGTGAGAATACCTGTAGAAGTAGAATATGCATCCGAGTTTAGGTATAGGGATCCGATAATAAAGGATAATGATGTATTGATAGCCATTTCACAATCGGGTGAAACGGCAGATACTTTGGCAGCCATTGAGCTGGCAAAACAAAAAAATGCAACTGTGATCGGAATTTGTAATGTAGTTGGCTCCTCTATTGCGCGTGCAACTCATGCAGGCTCCTACATTCATGCCGGACCGGAAATAGGTGTTGCTTCCACCAAAGCATTTACTTCTCAA
>JAKPTX010000274.1 GCA_029570835.1 Bacteroidota bacterium | reverse complement strand
ACACCTGCACAATTTGCAACAGAATTAGGTATTAATAGATCTAATTTAACACACGTGTTTTCCGGGCGAAATCAGCCCAGTTTAGATTTAACTCGGAAAATATTGGAAACATTTCCAGAAATAAAGGCAGAATGGCTAATTATGGGCACTGGTCCAATGACACGTTCTGATGAATTAAAAATGAATAAGGAACAAGTTGAAGAATCTGAAACAAATCAGTTAATAACACCTGTTTCTACTAACAAAAAGGAGACTGCAAAATCTGTTGAAAAAAATGATGAAAGAAGCGAGACTCCTGAGGATTCTAAAGACACAGGTAGAACGAAAGAGGATAATAGTTCAGAGCAGGGTTCTACAAAGGAAAAATTGGATAGAACTTCCTGCCCCCCATTATTTACAAATCATAAAAAAGAAGTAGAAAAAATGATCCTAATATACAGTGATTGTACTTTTGAGGTTTATTATCCTCAAGAAAAATAAAAAGAACTACTACAAAGTCTTAATTATCAAAGAATTGAGATATTTCAGTCTCGCTTAATATACAAAGTATTCTTTTGCCTGAAGGAGCTGTATGGGGTACAAGGGTGGAGAAAAGGGTTTTAATCAACTCCTGAATCTCTTCATTGGTTGTTAACTCTTTAAAACGGTGTTTCTTATGCCTGGCCATTGAAAGAGCAATTGTTTTATTACGGTTACTATTTCTACCCATCTGGCTAGCCTTATAACTCTCTATTAAATAAGTTATTAGTGTTTGTAAATCATCATTTTCTTCACTATTTGGAGTTCCATTCACAACGATAGTTGTGCTATCCAGGATTTCAATTTCATACCCCAAATGTAGTAAATCGGGTTTCATTTCATTGATAATCTCAATTTGCGCAGGTGTAAACTGGATGTGATCCGGGAAAAGAGAGTGTTGAATTACGATAGGTTGATTTTCCAAAGCATCAAAATATTTTTCGTACAAAATACGTTCACGAGCGAAGTTAATATGGATGATTGTAACCTGTGAATTAATCAACGCGACAATATATTCGTTCGAAAATAAAAAGGCTGGAATCTCCTCATTTAAGATTATTGGGATCTTTTCTTGAGGAGGTTCGTTAAAAGTCAGTTCAGCTTTATATCCTTCTTGTGGGGTAATTTCAATATGTTCATCTTTGATATTCTTCATAAACTGACTCCAGCTGTCAAAATGCTCACTTCCCTTAGGGTGATTGGAAGAAAAGCTTGATGAAGTCGTGTGCGATCCGCTACTGTTCTTCTTGGATTGAAACGGATTATAATCAGGATTAAACGATACGGAGGGAGGTGTAATCTCCGTATTAGGTTTTAATATGGGTATCTCTTTCCCTCCTTCAACATCAAAATCTATTCGTGGCGTGAGGGAAAGTGTTCCTAAAGATTTTTTCACTGTAGCATGAATCAATCCATATAGCAGTTTTTCATCCTGGAACTTAGCTTCTACTTTAGTAGGACTAATGTTTACATCAATTGTTTTTGGATCTACTTGTAAATGAACAAAAAATGCGGGTTTATATCCTTCAGGAATCATCTCTTTATAAGCACTTTCGATAGCATGTCTGAGATAATAGTGAGTTATAAATCGTTTATTTACAAAGAGATATTGATCATTTTTTTTCTTTTTAGCATTTTCAGGTTTTGCGATAAATCCATTAATTTTGGTTTCTCCAACCTCTTGTTCAATTGGAAAGAGTTTATCTTTAATATGATTTCCAAAAATTTGAATAATTCTAATTTTAAAATTGGAAGGGGTAAGTTGTAAGAGCAACTTATCATTATGAGAAAAAGTAAAACCTAATTCAGGATGTATCAGTGCAATTCTAAAGAACTCTTCCTCTATATGAGAAAACTCTACGGAATCTGATTTTAGAAAGTTTCTACGAGCCGGTACATTATAAAAAAGGTTTTTAACAGCTACTGAAGTACCATCAGATGTAACAGTTGGAACATGTTCTGTGATTTGTGTTCCCTCAATAGCTACCAGGGTGCCGATCTCTTGCTCTGCCTGTTTTGTTTTTAATTCCACATGGGCAATAGCAGCGATTGATGCCAAGGCTTCACCACGAAACCCTTTAGTTTTCAGAGAAAAAAGATCATCAGCAGAATTAATTTTAGAAGTAGCATGGCGTTCAAAACAGAGCCTTGCGTCACTAAAACTCATTCCTTTACCGTTATCTACAACCTGGATCAGAGTTTTACCCGAATCTTTAATAATAAGTTTTATTTGCGTAGCACCTGAATCGACACTATTTTCAAGAAGCTCTTTAACAACAGAAGCCGGACGCTGAATTACTTCACCGGCAGCAATTTGATTTGCAACGTGATCCGGGAGAAGATGAATAATATCAGACATATCTAAAATTTAGAAAGATAAGGAAGTTAATTTTAAAGCAAGAATTTATAATACACATAAAGAAGTACAACAAGAATCAATATAATCCAAATAAGCGATTTGAAGTTGGATATTCCTTTCCTTCTACTTTGTCTTTTTTTATCCCAACTGCGATGTAATCTTTCTGCAAATTGATCTCGATCAAACTCTTTGTCCTTAGTTTTTTTATCCTCTCCTTCGACGTAAAATTGTGGAATATAATTGTATTTTCTAACTTCGGGTCGTTGAAAAAATGAAAAGTTCATACCTGTACTATATTTTTGACAAAAATACATAAAAAAACGCTATAAAATTTATTAATTACAATAAAAACAACTTTCTTATTTCCAATTTCTAAGAGTATCGCCCAACTTTTTTAACAAACTTTGTAGTGGTTCCAGCTATACCCCTTAATTGTCAAGAGTTCTTGATGCTATGATGTCTTCCGAAATAACTGCGATTATATTATTTAAGTATCATTAATTTATGCAAGGACTATTCTTTCGAATTAAAATGTAAAGGTATAAAACATTACCTAATTACGCAATAATTTAATTTTCACTCTTTATGCGATATAAACAATTGTTTTTATATTTTTGCAGATAAGATGAAAAAGAGATTTGATAGTAATTTTTTTAAGGTTATTCCAACACCCTTTAAGCCTGCGGTGGGAAGAATTTTAATTTCGGTACCCTTTTATAGTGATTCTTTCTTTTACAGAACAGTTGTGATACTTACTGACTACGATAAGAAAAACTGTGTTGGTTTAGTAATAAATAAGGTTTCACAGTTTTCAGTAAATGAAATTGTTTCGAACATAAATCTTGAAGATCCGATCTATGTTGGTGGTCCGGTTAGTCACTCGCTTGCATTCGCTCTTCACAATTATCCTCACCTTGAGAGAAGGCAAGAGTTGATTAAAGGTATTTATATTGGTTATGATCAAAATTTAATCTCATTCATGGAAAAGAAAGGGGTTCCGGGTCTAAAATATAAATTTTTTGTTGGGTATTCGGGATGGTATCCTAAACAACTTGAAAATGAGATAAAGCATAACTTGTGGGTGGTTAGCACTGCTGACTCAGAGTTAATTTTAGACACTCCTGCAGATCACATCTGGACAAAAGCAGTTGAAAAATTAGGAGAAAACTATAGTCATTGGCTTCAACTACCTTATGATCCAACTGATAATTAAGTTAAAAAAACAGAATTATTGAAGAATTTCTTGTACTTTTGCGGGTTATTTTTATAGCGGATTAATTAGGAGTCGGAACATGCATATTGAAAAAAAAATAAAAATAAAACCTCAATCAACTGATTATCAGGTTGATATTCCTGATTTAGAAAAGATTATTATAGATTGTAACGGAATTTCCGGTGGATTAATTCCACTTCTTCAAAGGATACAAGACAGATTTACCTTTATCCCTCCTCAAGCTTTTAAATTGATTGATAAAGAGTTAAATATTCCTGAAAGTGAATCTTTAGGGGTAGCTACTTTTTATACTCAATTCAAATTAAATCCTACAGGAAAATATACTATCAAGATTTGTAAAGGAACGGCTTGCCATGTTCAAAATGCAAATAAGATATTCGATGTTATCTCTGAATATCTGCAGATTAAACCCGGAGAAACAACTGAAGATCAGTTATTTACATTGGAACTTGTTTCTTGCTTAGGTTGTTGTTCTTTGGCTCCGGCTATCATGATTGGGGAAGAGACTTATGGAAAACTGGATGATCGAAGTGTCATTTCTATTATAAAAGAGATACAAGATAGAGAGTCAAAATAGCTTATTTTTGATATTATGAATCATTTGAGAGTTAAAGTGGGTTTAGGAAGTTGCGGAATTGCCGCAGGTGCCCAAAAAATATATGATCATTTAGAATTAATTCACAAAAATAATCCTGAACAGTGGAGTTTGGAAAAGACTAACTGTATAGGAATCTGTTATTCTGAACCGCTGGTTCATATAGAATTTAATAATGAACTTTATATTTACGGAAATATTACACCAGTTGGATCAGAACAAGTCATTGAATCATTTCTTCAACACAATACACCTCCCTCAGCTTTCTTAGTCTATTCTACTCAATTAGCTGCTAGTGAAAACAATTTTATAAACAATCAAGTCAAGTGGGCACTAAAAAATTGCGGGATCATTAATCCTGAAAAGATTGAAGAATATGAACAAATGGGAGGATATCAAGCTGTTTTAAAAATCAAAAGTTGGAGTTCTGATCGAATTATAGATGAAATTGAAAAGAGTGGATTAAAAGGAAGGGGAGGAGGAGGCTTTCTCACTGCCACCAAATGGAGGTTAGCTGCAAAACAAAATAAAAAATCCAAGTATGTGATCTGTAATGCAGATGAGGGAGACCCCGGTGCTTTTATGGATCGATCTATTCTGGAAGGTGATCCTCATGGGGTATTGGAGGGAATGATGATTGCCGGTAAAGCCATAGGAGCGACAAAAGGAATTATCTACTGTAGAGCTGAATACCCTTTGGCTATAAAAAGAGTTCAAATTGCAATTGACCAAGCCAGGGAAAAGAATTATCTTGGCAAAAACATCTTTGGAATCAATGGATTTGACTTTGATATATATATTAAAGAAGGAGCCGGTGCATTCGTATGTGGTGAAGAAACCGCCCTCATCGCATCCATTGAAGGAAAAAGAGGAATGCCTTCTAAAAGACCCCCTTTCCCTGCAATAAAGGGAGTTTGGGATCTTCCCACAGTGATCAATAATGTAGAAACTTTGGTTAATATACCAACTATCATCAATAAAGGGGCTGAAAACTATGCTCAATTAGGAACTGAAAAAGCCAAAGGAACTAAAGTTTTTGCCATTACAGGAAAAGTTAAAAAATCAGGATTGGTAGAAGTACCTATGGGAACACCTATTAGTACTGTCATTTATGATATTTGTGGTGGAACTGCTGATGGCAAGAAAATTAAAGCAGTGCAATTGGGTGGTCCATCCGGTGGTTGTGTTCCCGCTCATCTTTTAGACACCATTATTGACTATGATGCAATCATAGAAACCGGTGCTATCATGGGTTCCGGTGGAATGGTTGTAATGGATGAGTCCACTTGTATGGTTGATGTTGCTAAATTTTTCCTTGCTTTTACTCAAAGTGAATCATGCGGAAAATGTACATTTTGTCGCATTGGTACGTTGAGAATGCTGGAGATTTTAGAAAAAATCACAAATGGGGAAGGGGAGTTGGAGGACTTAGAAATACTCGAGGATTTAGCCTTAGAAATACAAAGCAATTCTTTGTGTGGATTGGGTCAATCGGCTCCAAATCCGGTACTATCCGCATTAAAATATTTTAGAGATGAGTTTGAGGCTCACATTATAGATAAGAGATGTCCGGCATTACAATGCTCTGCACTAATCAAATATGAAATCATTGCTGATCATTGTGTAGGTTGCTCTCAATGTTATAAAGTTTGTCCTTCCAATGCCATTGAATCAGATGCCAATAAAATACACCACATTATAGAAGAAAACTGCATTCGATGTGGTGCATGTTACGATAAGTGTAAATTTGATGCTATTGTCAGGTCTTAAAAAAACAAAATAGAGTATGGCAGATTATGTAAATATAACAATCAATGACAATCCGGTTCAAGCACGTGTTGGAGAAACGATCCTGCATGTTTGTCTTGATCAAGGCATAGAGATTCCTCATTTGTGTCATGATCCCAAACTTAAACCATTCGCAGCTTGTTATGTTTGTGTTGTTGAGATCAAAGGATATAAAACCCATCAACCCTCTTGTTCCACTCTTGTACAAGAAGGAATGGAGATTTACACAGATACTCCCGAAATTATTAAATCTAGAAAAAATGCACTTGAACTGTTGCTCAGTAATCACTATGCAGATTGCGTAGCGCCTTGTACTCAAGCTTGTCCGGCAGGTGTAGATATTCAAGGATACCTTTCCTTAACAGAAAAGGGACTGTTCCAACAAGCAGTTGAATTGATTAAAGAGACCAATCCATTGCCCGCAATTTGTGGACGTGTGTGCGTAAGACCCTGTGAGGATCATTGCAGAAGATCATTAACGGAGGATAATAGTCCGGTAGGAATCGATTATCTCAAACGTTTTATTGCCGATTTTGACCTGGTTTCCGAATCTCCTGTTACGCCCAAAATTAAACCCTTAAATGGCAAGAAAGTAGCTGTTATCGGATCTGGACCTGCCGGATTAACAGCTGCCTATTATCTTCAAATTGAAGGAATACAAGCCGACATCTATGAACGTGCTTCGGATACAGGAGGTTGGCTCAGATATGGAATCCCGGAATATAGACTTCCAAACGCTATTATTGACCGGGAAGTTGCGAACATCACTAAACTGGGAGTTAAAATCTTCACCCAAAGAGAATTGAGCACAAATCTTCAGATTGAAACATTGGATAAAGAATATGACGCTATCTTCCTATCTATTGGTGCTCAAATTGGAGATTTACTGGGAATAGGGGAGAAGAGTGCTCCTAATTTGGTTTCAGGTATTGATTTTCTCAAGAAAAATGCAGAAACGAACAACAACATAGATTTAAGAGGAAAGAAAGTTGTTGTGATTGGAGGCGGTAATACGGCAATGGACTGCTGTCGTACAGCCAGACGTTGCGGCAGCGAAGATGTTTGGGTACTTTACCGAAGAACTGAAGCGGATATGCCGGCCAGTCCTACGGAAGTTCATGAATCAAAAGTGGAAGGTGTTCAGTATCAGTTTTTAACAGCTCCTGTTGACGTGTATTATGATGAGAAAGGGAATCTGACAGGACTGAAATGTATACGCATGAAAGCTGAAAAGAAGGAGGGTTCTCGTCGTTCGACCATTACACCAATTGAAGGTTCCGAATTTGATGTAGCTTGTGATTTGGTATTACCTGCTATCGGTCAAAAATTGGAAAATCAAGTTTTAGAACATATTAATGACTATTACAAGGGAGAATCATTACGATTAAATAAGTGGAATACGTTGGATCCGGATCCCAATACGCTCCAGATGAATATTTCAAAAATATTTGCTGCCGGAGATGTTGTTACAGGGCCAACCAATATCATTGAAGCAATCGCGGGTGGTAAAAGAGCGGCAAAAGCAATGACTCAGTATGTTTTGGGCGAGCCGCTACAGGTGGCACCCCCCCAATTTATCAGTTCTAAAGAAAACTTTACAAAACAAGTATCAGAGCAATATTGTGGAAAATACACCCCTACAACAAAAAACGAGATGCCCGTTTTAAGCGAAAAAGAACGTGATAATTTTAATGAGGTTGAACTGGGGTATCAAACTGTTGAACAAGTGGTAAGTGAGGTTTCTCGTTGCTTAGAATGCGGCTGTTCGGCGTTTTATGATTGTGATTTACAAAAATATGCAACTCAATACGAAGTGGATCAAACTCGTTTTAAAGGAACGTATCAAACATTTGAAACTCACAGTGTTCATCCCAAATTAGTATTGGATAATCATAAATGTATCCTCTGTGGACGATGTGTCAGGGTTTGTAATGAATATTCGGGAAATCGTGTCTGGGGCTTCTTTAAACGAGGATATAAAACCTACATTGCACCTAATTTAGAGGGTAACTTACTGGAAAGCAGATGTGATGCTTGTGGTTTATGTGTCGATACTTGTCCAACCGGGGCTTTGACTGAAAATTATATTTTCAAGGTTTTACCTGTTCCTTACAATCACCTTCCGACCATCGATCCATTTGGTTCTGAAGGATTTGAGGTTGATTTATTAGAATATAAAGGCAATATTTATGGTGCCACTTCAAGATCCGGAGTTGTAAACCACAAAGGACTCATTAACCGTGAAATCTTCTTTAACTACTCCACATTTAATAAAAGTAATCGTATTACCCAACCGATGGAGAAAATTAATGGAGTTTGGGAGCCGGTTAGCACAGAACGGGCTTTAGAAAGGATTAAAGAAGAGGTTCAAAAAGTGAAAAGTGAAAATAATTTCATATGGATTTCTCCTGAATTGACGAATGAAGCAATCTATACCATTCAAAAATGGGGTAGGGTAGCTCTCCACTCCAACACTATCGGATCATCTTATTTTCAGCATCGAACCCAACTATCCAATCCCGATAAAAACGATATTCTTCCTCTAAGTGAGCTAGATGATACTCATCAAATTTTTATTATTGGGGGGAGCCTCCCACAATCCCACCCTGTGATCAGTCACTTGATACAAAATAATAGGTTTCATAATCGGTCAAAATTGACTCTTATCACTACAGACCCTGAAGATAAATACTCACTTAGAGTTGATACAACTCACTATATTAGAGATTATTATGCTTTTATTAAGGCAATCAATCACTACTTAGTTGCGTATAATAAGGCTTTCGGAATATTTGTTGAAGGATTGGCTTCTCACAAAAAAGAGTATTTCGACTACATGATCTCTTTAGATGCTGACGATCTCTATTCAAAGGCCGGTGTTTCATTTGAACTCATTCAACAGATTGCTGTAGAAATACTGAGAATTCCTGAAACTGCTCTAATTATGAGCGAAACAGAGATTGATGAAAAAACGTTGGTAGAGGCTCATAATCTAATGTTATTGACTGAAAAACAGGGTAAACCATCTTCCGGAATTATCAACCTCAGACCCTCTTGTAATGCACAAGGACTGTATGATATGGGAGCTATGTATCAATATGGGCCGGGGAATCGCAAAATTAAGGGAGAGTATTTGGATTTACTTCAAGAAACCTGGGGAAACATCAAACTCTCTACTCAATTCAGTTCTATTGAAAATCAACTTCAGTCAGAAGGGAGCAAAAACTTTTTTGTTTTTGGGGATGATCCAATAAAGGCGGATCCTTCAATGATTTCTCATTTTGAAAAGGCTCAATTTGTTATGTTACAAACTATTTTTAAAAATGAAACAACCCTTTATGCTGATTTATTGATTCCTGCTAATTTTGGAATTGAGATTGGGGGGAGTTATACTTCCTCGTTTAAAGTAGCTCAAAGTTTTAAAGCTGTTAAAAAGCCTACAATCAAATGGAATGATTATCAGTTCTATGCAAAACTTCACGAGGCTTTTGACATTGAATCACCCACAAATAGTTCAGATATCTTTTTTGAGATGCTCTCATTTCTCCAACCGGATTGCTGTAGTGGAGGAAGACATCATTTTAAAATTACTGAATAATGATGCATTTTATTGAACTCTTTTTTATTGCAATCGGGCTTTCCATGGACACTTTGGCTGTCTGTATCCCTGCCGGGATTGTAACAAATAAAATGTTGCAACCTCATAAAATGAAGCTGAAGTTGATTCTATTAATGGCTTTAATGCAATCTTTTATGACTTTTGCAGGATGGTTAATGGGCAACTCTTTTCATAGCATAATTCAAGATTTTGATCATTGGGTTGCTGCCATTTTACTTTTTGTAATTGCAGGAGGGATGATATACGAGGGATTAAAGAAAGAAACCGATGGAGAGAAAAAAATTAATTTTCACTCTAATAAAACACTATTCATTCTAGCATTTGCAACCAGTATTGATGCTCTCGCCGTTGGAATCTCCTTTGCACTCCTCGACATGAACATTCTGTTTCCTGTAGTTATTATAGGTATTGTTACTTTTTTGTTTGCGTACCTTGGAGTCCAAATAGGAAGTAAAATAAAAGATTTTAAACGATTTAAGATTGAAGTTTTGGGTGGTGTCATTCTAATTATGGTGGCCATAAAAATTTTAATTGAGCATACTGTTTGTACTATGTAAATAATTTTAATTATTTTTGTAGATTCTATTTTAAATACTGTAGAACCACACTTTACTATTAATAAACAGATTACCAATCACCTATGAATAACGACAAAAATAAATGCATCGAAAATGAATCCATGAACATGGAAGATTACGATGAAAATATAGATGTAAATATACAGTTTGCACCCAAAAGTGAAACTGATAAGATAACCAGTAATCCTTTTTTTACCAGGGGTTTTTCTGCTATTCCACCAGTAGATCAATGTCAACCGGAAGAGTACAAGCAATCTTGTTGTAAATTAGCCAGTCACGACTGGGTAGATTACATTAATCTACCACAACAATTTAACTATTACCACATTGTTGAAGTTAGATTTAAAAATAGTCACAAAGATTTCTTTCTTTTGCCTGAAGAAGGAGTCTTTAATGTTGGTGAAATTGTTGCTGTAGAAGCTAATCCCGGACATGATATTGGAATTATTTCCATGACCGGTGTTTCAGTTAAAAGACAATTAGCTGCAAAGAAAATCAAACCTGAAGATGTTTCTAAAAAATTGTATCGACACGCTAAAATTTCTGATATTGACAAATGGATAGCTACTGTTGATTTGGAGCATACTACAATGCTATCGTCTCGCTATATTGCATGGGATTTAAATCTTGAAATGAAAGTCAATGATGTTGAATATCAAGGAGATGGAGGGAAAGCCATTTTTTACTATTCTGCAGATGAACGTGTTGATTTTAGAACATTAATTAAAATATTAGCAGAACAGTTTAAAATCAGAATTGAGATGAGGCAGATCGGTGTTCGTCAGGAAGCTGCGCGTCTTGGAGGTATAGGTTCTTGTGGAAGAGAATTGTGTTGTTCTTCCTGGTTGACTAATTTTCAATCTGTTTCTACAGTATCTGCTAAAACGCAGCAACTCACACTCAATCCTAAAAAAATAGCAGGAATGTGTGGTAAGTTAAAATGCTGTTTGAACTTTGAACAAGAAACCTATTTACTTGAATTAAAAGAATTTCCTCAACCTAATATATCCTTACATACTAAAAAAGGAAAAGCACAATTTAACAAAATTGACATTTTTAAAAAGGTTGTATGGTATAATTATGTAACAGACCCCAATTTCATTTTTGCTATTCCTCTTGAAAAAGTTCATCATATAATTGATATGAATAATAAGGGAAAAAATCCTGAATCGTTGGAAGAGTTTGCTATCGTAAATCAGAAGAAAGTAGATGAAGATGGAGGGTACAGCATAGATGATTTGAAAAATATTGAAGATCGTTAATATAATGAAATTACAATTCTTCTATTCCATTTTACTGGCTTTGAGTTTATCTTCCTGTGGAAGAACTATTTTATTTGAAAAAGCTGATCATCTTTCGGATGAAAAGTGGGAGAGTAGCCATATTTTAAAATATCAATTTAAAGTTGTAGATACAGCGCAGTTTTATGATATTTTTATCAATATCCGAAACAGTACTGACTATCCTTATCAGAATCTATATCTTTTCTTAACCCATCAGTTCCCTTCTGGAATTGCTGTAACAGATACCATTGAAGCACTTTTATGTGATCCTTTCGGAAATTGGTATGGAAAAGGATCCGGAAGAATCAAAGACCATCGTTTATTAATGCGACAAAAGGTAAGATTTCAAGAAAGGGGAGTATACAACTTTTCCTTTCAACACGCGATGCGAGATGAAGACCTCGTTGGAATAACAGAATTTGGGATCACAATCCGGGAGCATACCCCAGTAAAAAAAGATTAATCACAATACTTCTCTCTATTCGAGATGAAGATCATGTCCCATCTTAGTTTGTTTTGTTTTTAAATATTTAAAATTAGCCCCATTAGGAGTAATAATGATCGGTACTGTTTCAACAATTTCAATACCGTGACCGCTTAATCCTATTTTTTTGGCTGGATTATTAGTAATAAGTCTGATTCGGGTAGCATCCAAATCTCTCAAAATTTGAGCTCCGACACCATATTCACGTTCATCAGCTCTAAATCCCAACTCAAGATTAGCCTGAACTGTATCCAAGCCCTGAGCCTGTAAATTATATGCTTTCAGTTTATTAACAATTCCAATACCCCGTCCTTCCTGGCTCATATACAACACCATCCCTTTTCCTTCTTTCTCAACCATTTGCAAAGCCTCATGAAGTTGGCTAGCACAATCACACTTTTGAGATCCAAAAATATCACCGGTAACACATGAAGAGTGAACACGAACTAAAATCTCTTCATCTTTTTTCCATTCTCCCTTTTTTAAAGCATAATGAACTGCCCCATTATTAAGCTGAGTATAGGCGATGAGTTGAAAAGTTCCCCATTCAGTTGGAAGTTCAACTTGCTCCTCTTTTCTAATCAAAGTTTCATTCTTAACTCGATAAGCTATCAAATCACGGATAGAAATAATCTTAATATTATGTTCTTTTGCAACTTTCATCAATTCGGGCATACGTGCCATCGTTCCATCCGGATTGATAATTTCAATCAGAGCTCCTGCGGGATATAAACCTGCCAATCTTGCTAAATCAACAGTAGCTTCAGTATGTCCTGCACGAATTAAAACTCCTCCGTCACGAGCTTTTAGTGGATTAATATGACCGGGTCTACCCAAATCTTCAGGTTTTAAATCAGGATCAGCTAGTGCTTTAATAGTTGCAGCTCTGTCGTGAGCAGATACTCCTGTTGTACATCCATGTCCTAAAAGATCAACCGTTACAGTAAATGGAGTTCCGTGGATGGAAGTATTTGAAACCACTTGCATTTCCAGTTGGAGTTCTTTACAGCGTGCATCAGTAACGGGAGCACATAAAACACCACGCCCATACTGAAGCATAAAATTTACTTTTTCGGGTGTTATTTTTTCAGCTGCAATTATAAAATCACCCTCATTCTCACGATCCTCATCGTCAACGACGATTAAAAATTTTCCGGCTTTGAAGTCCTCTAAAGCTTCTTCTATTGTATTTAGTGTTATTTCCATTATCTGTTAATCAATTCAATTTTTTTAATTCTCCAATCACCTGACGTGTTCCCTCCATGATTATTATATCTCAAGGCTATTCGCACTTTAGAAACTGTCAGATTAGGTATAGCAATATCATTACTATTACTAAACTCTGAGGGGAACTGAGTTATTGGAGGAAGAAGTATATAGTTATTAGGATCAAATTGTTGGTCAACATTAGTAGTATAGTAAAGACTATAATACTCTTGTAGTCCCACGAGATCTATTTTATGCAATAAACGAACAAAACTCTCTTTTGTTGCATCGATCTCTATCGGTGGTGAAATTAACCAATCATCCATTGGAGTATTACCATTATTATACTCATGGTACATAAACTGATCCCCTCCAAAATTCACAAACCGCCAACGAGTTATATCGACCGGGAAAACACTCCATCCTCCTGATCCAATAGAGTTTTCATTAAATTGATGTGAAAAGATAACTTCATCTTCAGGTATTTCAACTTCAGCAAATTGAATGTCGTCCCTAGTTCGGATCATAAACTGGTAGTTATTATCATATATGGTTAAAATCCCGTATAGTGTTCCCACTCCGGAAGGTACTCTAATACTTCTAAAACGTGCATAGTTAGAAGTTCTAACAATAATCGGCTTAGAAACGCCCTGAACATTTAAAGTATGTTCAGTAACAAATTCATTATATGACAATGGTTTTCCCCAGGATTCCTGAGCAAACTGGCAATTCTCTAGTTTAACTAATTTTCCTACGTCATCTAAAGAGTTCAAATCTATCTCTGTTCCCAATAGGGGAGTAGGGAGATTATCTTTGCTAGGCAGTCCAACACGATGAATATATTTATCAAAATGGAGCGCATTAATCCGGCCAACACTCGTTTTACGATATTCCCAACCGATTTGATAGTAGCGATTATAATCCCCTACAATCAAACCCCTACAATCGATAATCACCCTTTGACCAACGGGATATAAGTTAAAAAGTCCATTCATATCCATTTGAATCTCAATAGCACCGGTTTCATCTTGAACCACCATCGATTTGTAAAAGTTACCCCCCTCATCCGTACTTACAACAACCGCTTCAACTAAAAATATTTCATCGTAGCTGCAAATAGAGTCCAGCTTATAAGCATCCAGTATTAGGTGTTTATTTTTAATATCTTGAATTGTTTTATTGGGGGCGGGACCATTATAAGTTGGAGCTTCAAATTTTGGTTCTTCCCACTCTTTCTGACAGCCACTCCATACTAAAGAGAGAACTAATGCAAGTATTATATTTTTATAAATTCTATTCATAATTTCAATGTTTTTTAGTTAGGTTTTGATTTAAACTGAATATTATTTATAGCCCAATTGGAGTTATTCTGATCGGTATATCTAAATCCAATTCTAAAAGTGGGTTTTGAAACTGCTTCATCCGGTATTGGGATTACTGTTTCAGTAAATGAGGATGGTAATGTAGGAATTTCTAGTGGAATCCATTGACCATCCGTAGTTGAATAATACAATCTAAATTGGTCAGTTGTACCTAGTCCGTTAAAGTTGCGATGTGTGAAATAAAGTTTAACATTTCTATAGGATCCGAAATCCAACTGAGGCGAAACCAGATAACAATCAGTCATTTCCGCAGTTGATCCTGTTATGGTTACTACTTTAAAATCAGGTTTATATTCCCATTGAGCATTTCCTGCTACAGAGTGATTACTCCATCCCATAGTGAAAGGAGAAGTTTCCATGTTATATTGGAACACTACATACCCTCCGGGAGGAGGCAAAACAGTAACATCATTAATGGATCGTAACATCAATTGATAATCACTGCCATATTTAGTCAGAATTCCTCTAATATTTAACTTCCCTTCAGGTAAAACTTCGTCAGCCCAATCTATATACTGACTAATTCTGGCAATAATCTTAGTATTGCCACTCTCAAGTTGAATATTCCTATTAATTGTTGAATAACCCTGACTGGCATCAAAATAGAGATTAGATCCATTAGCATCCACAAAAGAACAATTGGGAAGCTCTACTAGAGTGTGAAAATCAGCCTCTGTTATATCGTTTGTAGATCGTATCACTTTACAAGCGGGTTCCGGCACCAACACTCCTGATTTAAAAATATGACGCATTTCAACATTAGAAGGAATATATTGCATTTCATCATTTCCCCACAATCCCAATTGATACCATCCGGAATTTCCATTGTTGGCAATATAACTTCCAAGATATAACCCTTGGCATTCAACATAAATGGTTTGACCAATTCTATACTTGTTATGGTACGCCGAATTGGCAGTTCTAATACTAATACCACCTGTTTCATCTTGTAAAAAAATCTCTTTATAACAAGAACCATGTTTATCGGTGGAAATTACAACTCCCTTTATGACCACTGTATCCGTAATCAGTGTTGCAGGTTTTACACCCAAAGTATGATAGTGGATTAATTCAGCAATAGTATGAGTAGCCTCTCCAGGATATGTTTCTACCGGAATCTCCTCGGGTTTAAAGCAAGAAGAACTCACAACGCCAAAAAATGCGATAACAAGAAATATATTTATAATAGCAACTTTTTTCATCTTTATTTTAAATTACAATGTTTTAAAATGTATAAGTAACTCCCGCATAAAAAGTGGTTCCAAACGCATAATAATATCTGTTTTGGTATTTTGAAGGATTGTACTCTTTATAATCAAATCTATACTGTTCCCATGCCGTAGTAACCAAATTAGTATTATTTGTTATATTGGTAACACTCACATTAACTGCGATCAGTTTACCTTTTACTCTCCAGCTTTTACTAACAGAAAAATCAAGCGTAAACTGTCCTTTCAATCGAGTTTGATCCACAATAGCATGATATATTTCAGCTTCTTCAGGAATATCCAGATTCCATGTTCCACGTGCATGGATAGTTCTTCTATGTGGGTTCAAGTCACAAAAGATTCTATCGAAATAATTGGCATTGATATTTACCCACCAATAGTTGTGATTAAATTTAAGTCCTAATGTAGTAGCCACTTGTGGGGTGCCGGCTACAAAATATTCTTTCCAATACACAGTTTCCATTTTATCCCCACCACCTGTACTTAAAATATCATAACCATTTTCTGCGTTAATATTCACTGATGGATTACTACTATACCTATAATCTCCAAAATTACCTGCAAAGATTAATGAAAACATAGAACCCATCTTCAATTCAGATCCAATTTCGATGCCTAGGTGGCGTTGATCGATACCGCTCATGGCATAATTGACCATCGTATAATAGTCGTCATGATAAAAACTGATAACACGACTGAGATCATTTAATTGAGTATAATAAGCTGTTAAGCGCATCTGAAATTTAGGATATTTCATGATATAGGAGAAATCTGCACTAAATATCTTTTCTGATTTCAAATTAGGGACAAAGGTATTTCTAATTCTTGGTGCAATAAATGAATTCAGCACACCGGGAGCATCATTTTCGTAATGGGATGTCAGCGTAAGATAATTCCGTCCGCTAATCTTATAGGTTATTCCCCCCTTAAATCCATATAACATAAAAGACTTAACATCTGATTTTCCAAGAGAGGCTTCAGGGAATCTTCCATTTTTCATTAATCCTACTCTCCACATCTGTTCATTTCCAACACTGGCACCCAAGTGAAAATCAACTTTTTTGTAATTAAAATTCAAAAGTGCCCATACTTTCTGACTATAAAGATGCAACTCATAGCTATTTCCAATGAGATCACCCTCATACAATGTATCATTTTTGTGGAGTAAGTCATTATAAATAGTGTTTAGAGAATCCGGGAAGGCTCCCTCTGAAAACTTATCCACATCAATCCAATATGCTCCACCCAAAAGATCATTAATTTGATTGTAATTATGTTGTTTGAAACCTCTTACATCTACACCAGCAAAAAGTCTGATGTTCTCATTTAGGTCAGCCGTTATATGAGATGCAGCTCCCAGCTGGATGTGATCCATAACCCTATTTTCCAGGATATATTGAGCTCTTTTACCTTGCGAAGCTGCCAACTGATTGATATGATACATTCTATCCCAATTAATCTGTCTAAACTGATCATTATTCATCCATTCCTCTTTATAATCCCAATATAAGCTTGTTGTATCCCCATTTTCAATGAAGTAACTAGGCAAATAGCGATAATAATCAGGCCTTGGGTCTGCAGCATCATACCAATTCAAAGCAGTAGTTGAATTTCTTCCAAAAGTGGCACCCAATGTTGAGTTAATCGTGTACTTATTGTGTGTTGGAGTATAGTAGTGGGAGAGGAGTGCAATCGGTTCATAAATAGTTCTGACTCTGGCACTTCTTTGTTTTCCTTGATACCAACCCCAGTTAGGATTGTAATAGTTTGTACCGGTCAAAATATACGCTTCAGAAACAGAATTTGCTTGCATGCTCCGTCGTGTCGGTGTTCCAACAAGAGTGAGATTAACCGCATGTTCTTTGTTTATTTTTTTTTCAGCAGCAAGGAAATAACTGAATGCATCGTAGGTGGTACCCTCTACATATGAGATAGTATTCCCAAAACGCCCGGATAAAGAAGCTGCAAAAGACCAGCCATTTTTCATAATACCGGTTGCATAAGTGAGCATAAGGCGGTTATTATAGGTTCTATTGGATAAAGAGTAGGTCCCCTTAATCTGTTTTCCGAATGCTGATGCCCTTAAATTATAATTTGAAACTCCTCCTATTGATCCGAAAGTATAGGATGCAGGAGTCATATAAATTCTGGTATCAGGATAACGAACAACGTGATTTAAACCTCCCCATTGAGAAAAAGTAGCCCTACCGGTTACCATACTATTCATCCGAAATCCATTCAAAAAGATCGCATTATACTTATTATCGTAACCTCTAATCCTAAAATAAGCGATACTAAATGTGTATGAAGTATTGTTTAAATACAGGTCGCGCGAAGATTGTAAAATACTTGGAATAAAATTTCCTGAAGAGTGATCATCACTATCTTGACCATCTCCAATATTTAAAAAGGCTGTTTCAGCAGCACCTTGCGGCTTAGTTCTGGTTGAATCAGGTGGTGTCTCACCGCTCTGCGCCAAAAGAGTAGAGGTCAATAAGAGTATGGTAAACAAGGATAAAACGTACTGTTTCATATCATAAATCTTTTAATTTATTAAGGAGAACAAAAGTACAAAAAAAAGATTACATAGAATTGTAGAATATTACAAATAAAATTTATAATTTCGCGAAATATATTTAGTGTTATGAAGAAGTTGAAATTTATCGGTTTGTTCTTAATTTTAGGAATCTGTTGTTCAATAACATGGGCACAAACTCAACAAACTGCCGTGATTGGATTTTATAACGTTGAAAATTTATTTGATACTATCGATGACCCATTAAAAAATGATGAACAGTTCCTGCCCACCGGATCTTATCAATGGGATTCAGAGAAATATCAACTCAAACTTAATAATTTAGCAGATGTTATATCTCTGATAGGGGAGGAGCATGGTGGTTGTGCAATCTTGGGAGTCAGTGAAGTGGAAAATGAAGCCGTACTTTTGGATCTGGTAAACCAGGAAAAACTGAAAAAGTTTAATTTCAAAGTGGCACACCATGATTCACCTGATCGAAGAGGAGTTGATGTTAGCTTTCTCTATCAAAAAGAGCGATTTGAAATGCTCTCTATCAAAGGATTTACACTTTTTATTCCTGAAAAACCCGATTTTATCACTCGGGATCAAGTATTGATGACCGGCGTTTTGGATCAAGTTGATACACTTTTTCTTATTGTTAATCATTGGCCTTCAAAAATAGGGGGGGAGCGAAGAAGCGCCCCTTTACGAATTGCTGCGGCTGAATTGACTAAGCATATCTGCGATTCCATTTACCAACATCATCCTGACGCTAAAATTATTATTATGGGTGATTTTAATGATAATCCTAATGCGAAAAGTTTTACCAAAGGATTGGGAGCTATTGGAAAAATGAAAGATTTGAAAAAAAATGATATCTTTAACCCGATGTCTGAAATGTTTCGTGATGGAATCGGATCTATTGCATATCAGGATAATTGGGAGCTTTTTGATCAGATTTTAGTTTCATCAAATCTGATTACAGCAAAACCCAATACCTATAAATTTATATCTGCACATGTATTCAGACGTAATTTTATGATCAATAAAACCGGTTCATTTGCAGGTTATCCCCACAGGACATACGCAGGGGGAGCATTTTTAGGGGGTTATAGCGATCACCTTCCTGTTTACATCATTTTAGAAAAGAAAGAAATTAAATAATAAATAACTTCATAAACAAACTTAAAAATGGATAGAAAAATTGTAATTATTCCAACTTATAACGAAATAGAAAATATTGAAAATATTATTCGTAAAACATTCAGTATTAGCGATGTACATATTTTGGTAGTAGATGATGGTTCACCGGATGGAACAGGTAAAAAAGTAAAAGAATTGATGGAAGAGTTCCCCGAAAGACTTTTTATTCTTGAAAGAAAAGGCAAATTAGGACTAGGAACAGCATACATTGCCGGTTTTAAATGGGCGCTTGAGAATGATTATGATTATGTTTTTGAAATGGATGCCGATTTTTCTCATAATCCTGAAGATTTAGCTCGTTTATATCATGCATGTGCAGTAGAAGGTGCAGATTTGGCCATTGGTTCCAGATATTGTAAGGGAGTAAATGTTCTAAATTGGCCTATGGGACGACTATTGATGTCTTATTACGGATCAATGTATGTGAGATTTATTTTAGGAATGTCTGTTAAGGATACTACTGCAGGATTCAAATGCTATAAAGCCAGTACACTCAGAAAAATAGATTTTTCGAGAATCAAGCACGTTGGATACGGTTTTCAAATTGAAATGAAATTCAATGTTCACAAGTTAGGACTGAAGATTATTGAAGTTCCCATTGTATTTGTTGATAGAAAATTGGGTACCTCTAAAATGAGTGCAGGAATTTTCAAAGAAGCAATCTTAGGTGTAATAGCACTCAGATTCAGAAGTTTCTTTTGGAAAAAGCAAAAATCAGCTTAAAATAGGGAGGCTTAATTCCTATTTAACATAATATAAATTATACGAAAAAAGGAGTTAATTCTATTTTTATAAATAATACACCAATTTGAAGCCTTTTAGACTGTTGATATTGTTCCTGCTTATCACCCTCAAGCACGGAACCGCTTTCGTTCAAACTTTTACAGAGTTTCAAGATCCTGGAATTTTTGAAATCAATCGGATTTATCCGCGTGTAAATTTAATTCCGGAAAATGAACAACACAAGATCAATTTAAATGGAGAATGGAAATTTCATTTTGTAAATCATTTCCATGAACGCCCGGTTAATTTTTATCAAGTAGAATTTGACGACTCTCAATGGGCGTATTTTCAAGTTCCTGCCAACTGGGAATTACATGGATACGGATATCCTGTCTACGTTAATCAGCCCAATGAATTTGACAATAGTCGAATTCCCAAAGTACCTGAATTGAATAACAGTGTTGGCTCATATAGAAAAAATGTGCTCATTCCCAATAATTGGAAAGATGGACATGTTTTTATGAATATTGGAGCGATTAAATCATGCGTATATTTATGGATAAACGGTAAATTTGTTGGATATGCCGAGGATTCCAAGACCAATATTGAGTTTGATATCACACATTATGTTAAATACGGAAAAGAGAATCAAATCAGCATGCAAGTAATCAAGTGGTCTGACGGATCATACTTTGAGTGTCAGGATTTTTGGAGAATTAGCGGTGTGGAACGCGATATTTACCTTTACTATACACCATCCACTTATATATCTGATTATCAATTCAATGCATCTCTTGATTCAACCTATACAGATGGAATATTGGATCTAAATTTGCAAATTAGCTCTAAAGGAAAGTTGAAAAAAAGAGAACAACAACACACTGTCGAATTGATTGTTGAACAAGGTTTGCCATCTACTAACTTAACAGATCCTCTACAATTTGAAAAAGCTTTCTATTCTGCAAAATGTGTAACAATTCAAGACTCTCTGACCTCTATTTTATGGGAACAACTTGTTTTTCAGGATGTTCCGGTTTGGTCAGCTGAAACCCCTACCCTATCTCAAATCACTCTTAATCTGCTTGATTCTCAAGGAAAATTGGTCCACACATTGAAAAAACAGTTTGGATTCCGTTCTGTTGAGATGAAAGATGGATTCATGTTAATCAACGGAAAACCGATCAGATTTAAAGGCGTTAACAGACATGATCATGATCCGTACAAAGGTCATGTAATCAGTAAAGAATCGATGTTACAGGATGTTTTACTGATGAAACAAGCGAATATGAATGCTGTTCGTACTGCTCACTACCCTAATGATCCTTATTTTTACGAATTGTGTGACCGATTTGGTCTATACGTGATGGATGAAGCGAATGCAGAATCTCATGCACAGGGATATGGTGCAGCTGCTGTCGCAAAACGAGAGGATTTTCTTGATGCTACAATCGCCAGAGTACGAAATATGTACGAAAGAGACAAAAATCACACTTGTATCGTAATGTGGTCTTTGGGGAATGAATCAGGTAATGGAATATGCTATCACAAGGCATATGATTGGCTAAAAAGCAAAGATCCGAACAGACCGATTCATTATGAGAGAGCTTATGACGACTACAACACGGATGTTTATTCAATCATGTATCCTCATGTTGAGTATGTAGCTCAGTATGGAGCAGTCAAAAGAGACAAACCGATGATAATTTGTGAATATTCGCACGCCATGGGCAATAGCTGTGGAAACTTGTCAGATTATTGGGATACCATATATAAATATCCTCAATTACAGGGTGCTTTTATTTGGGATTGGGTTGATCAATCTTTAGTCGAATATGATTCTACAGGTAGAAAATGGTACAGTTATGGTGGCGACTATGGTCATCCTGAAGGAATTCCACCATCAGATAAGAACTTCTTAATCAATGGGTTAATTTCCAGTGAAAGAGAACCCCATCCTCACTATTTCGAGGCTCAAAGAGTATACCAACCGCTTCAGATTCAAGAAGTTAATATTAAAGAAGGCGTATTTAAAGTTACTAATCGATTAGATTTTACCAGAGCAGAGGATGCTTTTCGCTTTTTTTATCAATTGGAATATTACGATGGAGAAAAAGTTATGAAGAGCTCCCCTACCCCTATCATCCTCAATCTGGAACCCGGTGAGAGTCAGGTGATTCAGGTTGATTACCCGGAAAAATATCAACAGGGGGTGATCACTTTTCACAGCACGAACAACGGAGAAAATCCTTGTCGAGGAGTGCTCATGGCGAACAACAGAGCCACGTTTTACCTCCCCCCTAATTTTATTAATTCAAAAAAAGAAAAAAGATTAAATAACTTAATCAGTTTAACAAAAACAGAAGAGTATTGGAATATTAAAACTGAAAAAATAGAGTACCAATTGGAGCTTCACAGTGGAGCACTTTCATCCATTATTTGGGAGAATGAGGAGTATTTAAAGAAACCTATTGAACTCAACTTTTGGCGTCCTCCAACGGACAATGATATCAGAGACAGAAATGGTGTAAAGGCTTGGAAACAAGGTTCTTTGCATGAGTTACAATGGGAATGTACTGACCGGGAAGTCAAAAGAGAAGGAGATTCATTACTGATTATTTATCAGTTTTTAAAAGGGATTAATCCGCAAAATCAGGTGATGGTTGAGGCGATTCAATCGATTATTTTCAGTGCTGATAATGAACTTGAGATCCGTTATCAAATCCAACTTTCAGATCAAATCAGAACGGTGGCTAAAGTGGGTTTACAGTCAGGAATTACTGATCAATTTCAACAAGTCAATTGGTTAGGAGCACTCAACGAAACTTATTCTGATCGTTTACAAGCTGCCGACTTAGGGTTTCATACTGCTCCCATTGATCAGTTGTTTCACCAGTATGTCAGGCCTCAGGAGAGTGGAAATCGTGCTTTAACAAATCATATTGCACTCCAATCCGAGAATAAAGAGATCCTGATCGATTTTAATCATACTTTGTTTAACTTTTCACTCTATCCCTACAATGATTCTCAAATCGAAAACGCCTTGCATATCAATAAATTAGATCGCAATTCTTACTGGACTTTCAATTTAGATTTAATACAAGCCGGCATTGGTGGAGCCACTTGTGGTCCGGGAGTACGTGAACCCTACCTATTAAAGGAAAAAACTTATGATTTTGTTGTCAGATGGCGTTTTAGAGATAATCATAACGATCCCGTAGCAGAACGCTACCCTATTTCGGTTTCTAGTCCCTCCCATTGGTCATTTACACCATCAACAATTTCTGTTTCACCGGTAGTTCAAAGTATCGGCACCACTCCCCTGCCCAATTCAAGATATTCAGACAACTACCCTGTTGCTCTGTATGATGGGAAATTGGGCGTGTGTGGCGATTATTACGAAAATTGGTTAGGATATATCAGTGACACCCTGGAAATCATACTTGAGGTAAAAAAAGATATTAATTGGGAAACGCTTTCATTAAGATTTTGTCATGATCCCAACAATTGGGTTTTAGCACCTCAAACTATCTACTATCAAACTTCAACAGATCGATATAACTACTCTGATGTAAAAGAAGTTAAGTCAAATATTGATCCTTTAAATAAGAGCAATAACAAAACAGAGATAGTTCTCTTTAATATACCTAACGAACAGAATGAGTGGATTAAAATAAAAGTGATTTCAGCTCCTTATCTTCCTGATTGGCATCCCAATCCCGGAGAGAAACCCTGGTTAATGATAGATGAAATCCTCTTTAATAAAGTAAAAACGAATAAACAATAAACAAATATAGAAATGAGTAAAAGAGCCCTCGTTAGTGTTAGTGATAAAACCAATATCGTTGGTTTAGTACAACAATTAGCGCAATTTGATTATCAAATCATCTCAACCGGTGGTACAAAAAGAGCCCTTGAAGAGACCGGAATCGCAGTGATTGGCGTTGAAGAGATAACTGAGTATCCCGAAATGATGGATGGAAGAGTAAAAACGCTACATCCAAAAGTACATGGAGGTTTATTGGCACTCAGAGATAATCAGAAACACCTTGATGAAATGTCAGAAAATGACATTCAATTTATTGATTTAGTGGTTGTTAATCTCTATCCTTTTCAAAAAACCGTTGAAACTGAGGGAACCACTTATGAGGATGCTATTGAAAATATAGATATAGGTGGCCCTTCAATGCTACGTAGCGCTGCTAAAAACCATCGCGATGTAACCGTCATTTGCGATCCCCAAGATTATGAATGGGTGATTGACGAGATTGCCAAAAAAGGCAATACTTCGTTAGAAACACGCAGAAAACTAGCTGCAAAAGCATTCAGACACACTGCTGCTTATGATGCCCACATTGCTCAATATTTGACTGAGCAGGTTGGAGAAAACGACCCAGAATCGATCACGCTTACTTATTCCAAAAAGCAAGTTTTAAGATATGGCGAAAATCCACATCAAAAAGCGATTTTTTATATTGGGAAAAAAGAGGGATATTCTTTAGCATGGGGAACGCAATTGCATGGTAAAGAGTTATCTTACAACAATATACAGGATGGAGATGCTGCACTGAATATAGTCAAAGAGTTCCGGGAGCCGGTTTGTGTGGCTGTAAAGCATAAAAATCCTTGCGGTGTGGGTATTGGAGTTGATCTTTATGAAGCTTGGAAAGGTTGTTATGAAGCGGACACTACCTCTATCTTTGGGGGAATTGTTGCCACAAATCAGCCTATTGATAAAAAAACAGCTGAAGAAATGAGCCAGATCTTTCTCGAGATCATTTTAGCACCCTCATTTACTCCTGAAGCTTTTGAGATTTTAAGTCAGAAAAAGAATATCAGATTGATCACCTTTGACCTTTCTTCCGATGAAAGCAACGGCAACTCCTACATTTCAATTAATGGTGGATTATTGGCTCAAACCAAAGATCATTTCTCTGATTCTCAATATGATATCAGATATGTTACTGAGAAAAAACCGACTGAAGCTCAATTACAAGATTTACTATTCGGAATGAAAGTATGCAAACATGTTAAATCGAACGCGATTACCGTTGTTCACAACAGAAAAACCGTAGGAATTGGTGCCGGACAGATGAATCGGGTTGGCGCAGCCCGTATTGCCTTGGAACAAGCTAAAAACAGTGGCTATACACAAAATTTAATTCTTGCCAGTGATGCCTTTTTCCCTTTTGATGATGTAGTAGAATTAGCACATCAATATGGAGTTACAGCTATAATACAACCGGGTGGTTCACTTCGTGATGAGGACTCAATCAAAGCATGTAATAAATTGGGTATTTCTATGATATTCACCGGAATAAGACACTTCAAACACTAATCTTATAACCCTAAAATTCAAACCATTATGACCAACTTTTCCCACTTACACCTGCACACCGAATATTCCATTTTGGATGGAATGGCTAAAATTCCCAAATTAATAGCTAAAGCCTATGAAGATGGGCAAAGAGCTATCGCCATAACGGATCATGGTAACATGTATGGCGTTTTCGAATTCATGAATGAGATTTCGAAATTCAATAAAAAACTAAAATCGGAAGAAGTTCCTATTAAAGGGATCATTGGTTCTGAAGTATATGTTGCTCGAAACGGAAGATTAAACAGATCAGCGAGAGAAGATCGTAGCGGATGGCATTTGGTACTATTGGCTAAAAACATGACAGGTTACCGTAATTTAAGCAAATTAAACAGCATCTCTTTTGAGGATGAAAATTTTTATTACACTGCACGGATTGATAAAGAACTATTGAGAACCTATTCTGAAGGATTAATTGCTATTTCTGCCTGTTTAGGAGGAGAATTAGCTAAAGCAATCACACTTTACAACTCTGTTCAGGAATATCAAAATAATCTGCCGTTGAATCTTGAAGAAGCGGAAAAGGTTGCCTTAGAGTACCGCGATATTTTTGGGGAAGATTATTACATGGAGATGCAGATTCACGGTCATCCTGAACAAGAAATGGTAAATGCTGCAATAAAACAACTTTCGGAAAAACTTAATATTCCTTATGTTGCTACTAACGACGTTCACTTTGTAAATCAATATGATTTTGAAGCACACCGTGTATTGTTGGCCTTAAATACCGGAAAATCTTATGTCGACTTAAGTTCTACGGTACAAGATTCCGAGTCAGATCCGGGATTATTCTACACCGGTAATGAGTATTTGAAAAACTACTCCGAAATGATGGATTTATTCAAAGAGTATCCTGAAGCAGTAGAAAATACGCAACTCATTGTTGATAAAGTTGAATCTATTTCCCTTAAAAAAGAGGTTGAATTACCTCATTTCCCTATACCTGAAGAATTTGAAAATGAGAGTGAGTATCTGGAATATTTAGTGTATGAAGGAGCCAAAAAGAGATGGCCTGAAGGATTAACTCCCGAAATTGAAGATCGTATTCAGTTTGAGCTCTCCACTGTTAATAGGATGCAATATCCCGGTTATTTTCTCATTGTATGGGACTTTATAAAAGAGGGGCGAAAAAGAAATATCCGTTTCGGTCCCGGGAGGGGTTCAGCTGCAGGTTCCATATTAGCTTATTGTTTGGAGATTACGAATGTAGATCCCATCAAGTATCAACTGCTATTTGAGCGTTTTCTGAATCCGGATAGAGTGTCATTGCCTGATATGGATATCGACATTGACGATTTTGGCAGAGATGAAGTGATTAAATATGTTATAGAAAAATATGGAGCTGACAAAGTTGCTCAAATTATTACTTTTAACACTATGGCAACCCGTTCATCTATCAGAGATTGCCTAAGAGTATTGGATGTTCCATATGATAAAGCCGATAAAGTTGCAAAACTAATTCCGGAGGGTATTAAAACTTTTAAAGAAGCCTATGAAAAGGTTCCTGAACTAAATGAAGAGTTAAAGAATGGGGAACCTTTGATTCAAAAAGGATTAAGGCTTGCTGAGCTTTTAGAGGGAACCATTAAAAGTTACGGTGTACATCCCTGTGGTGTGATTATTTCAAAAGATCCTCTCATGGAGCAGATTCCTCTGGCAACTTCTAAAAATTCGACTACTCCCATTACACAGTACGAAGGAAAGTTCGTGGAAGAGGCCGGATTACTCAAAATGGACTTTTTGGGACTTAAAACCCTAAGTATCATCAATGAAGCGCTTAAAAACATCAAGATGAGTCGGGGAATTGATCTGGACATTGATAATATTCCTCTGGATGACAAGCTAACCTATCAATTGTTGTCAGCAGGCAATAGTATAGGAGTTTTCCAATTGGAAAGTCCCGGAATGAGAAAATATCTTGTTGATCTGAAACCTTCTCGTTTTGAAGATATTATCGCTATGGTGTCTCTCTACAGACCGGGTCCTATGGCGAATATACCATCCTATATCAACAGAAAATATGAACGGGAAAAAATAGAGTATCCCATTTCTATCATGAGTGAGTATTTGAGTGATACATATGGGATTACGATCTACCAGGAACAGGTGATGCTTTTATCCAGGTCGCTTGCAAGCTTCACTCCCGGAGAAGCGGATCAACTGCGTAAGGCAATGGGTAAGAAGAATATAGATGATATGGCCAAGTTGGAATCTTCATTTTATGAACGAGCAACTAAAAATGGACACGATATCTCTACTCTGAGAAGAATTTGGGATGAGTGGAAAAAATTTGCTGAATATGCTTTCAATAAATCACATGCTACCTGTTACGCTTTGGTTTCTTACCAAACAGCTTATTTAAAAGCACACTATCCATCTGAATATATTGCTGCATTGTTGACTAATAATCTGGATAGAATCGATGAAATCAGAAAATTTATCAAAGATGCAGGGATGATGAATATCAAGATCTTACACCCTGATATCAACGAATCATCCGATCACTTTACTGTCGTTTCAAATGGAAATATTCGTTTTGGATTAGCTGCATTGAAAGGGATTGGAAGTAGTGCTGTAGCCGCCATCCTTGAAGAAAGGGAAAATGGAAATTTCAAAGACATTTTTGATTTCTTTAAACGAATTAATTTGAGAATATGTACCAAGAAAAATATTGAAGCCCTTGTGCTTTCGGGGGCATTTGACGGATTTACAGACTTACATAGAGCTCAGTTTTTACACTCTGATGATGATAAAACTAATTTTATTGATAAGATTATAGCATGGGGAAATCAAGAGCAAAAACTACAAACCCAAGGACAATTTTCACTCTTTGGAGAGTCTGAAGAGATGCAAAAAGAGGCTTTACCGGCACTTCCTATTGTCGAAGAGTGGTCTCAATTGGAAAAATTAAAACATGAAAAAGAGATTGCAGGTTTCTACATTTCCGGATATCCATTAGATGCTTACGAAGTAGCTATTCAGCATTTTTGTAATACTACCATTGCTCAATTAAATGAGGTTGAATCACCAAAATATATGGACAAAACTTTCAGATTTGCCGGCATCATAACCAAGGTTCAAACCGGAGTGTCCAAAAATGGTACTGAATGGGGGAAAATAACAATCGAAGATGAAACAGGAGCCTTTGAGTGGTTTATCAGGGGAAATAATTTTATTAAATACAAAAACTACTTTGTTCCTAATAAACTGATTTATGCTAAAGGACATGTAGAGACTTACTTTAATAAGGCTAAAATGGAACAAGTGTACCAATTTGTTCCAACCGGATTTCTTCCTCTCAATGAAATATATGAGAAATTATGCTCTGAAATCCATTTTACCATTGATGTATCAGAGATTTCCACCTCAGTGGCACTATCCTTACAAGAAACCATTCAAAACTCTCCCGGTAAGAAACTGTTATACTTCAAAGTTATCAACAGTAAAGAAAACTATGCTACTAATTTAAGTAATATAAGTCATAAAATTGATCCTGAAGCTTTTGTGAACAATTTAAAAATTCATGCTCATTACACCCTGACTTTGAAATGAGACGATTTAACTCATATAAACAGTTTCTGATCAATCAATTTGGGAAAAGGGTTCAAAAACTAACTATTGACGCCGGCTTTACTTGTCCAAACCGTGATGGTACCGTAGGAACGGGAGGATGTACTTTTTGTTCTAATGATGCATTTAATCCTTCCTATTGTGATCCATCAAAAGGTGTGACCCGGCAACTCGAAGAAGGAATTCAGTTTCATCGTAACCGATATAGAAGAGCTGACTCCTATCTTGCCTATTTTCAAGCCTACTCCAATACTTATCTTCCTCTGGATCAACTGCAAAAGATTTATGAACCTGCCTTAAACCATCCCGATGTAGTTGGAATTGTCATCGGTACTCGTCCTGACTGTATAGATGAAGAAAAGCTAGAATATTTTGCCCGGTTAAACCAAAAAAGATTTGTTTCCATAGAGTATGGTATTGAGTCGATACATAATGAAACCTTAGAACATATCAACAGAGGACACACGTTTGAACAATCGCAACATGCAATTGAAGAAACCCGAAAAAGAAATATCCATACCGGAGGACATTTTATCTTTGGATTGCCTTTTGAAACTCCTGAAATTTGGATGGAAGATCTCAATGAAATCAACAGATTAGGACTAAACAGTATCAAATTTCACCAATTACAGCTCATTCAAGGAACTCAGATGGCAATTGAGTTTGAGCAATATCCTGAACGGTTTTATCTTTTTGATATTCATAATTATATCCCATTTATTGTAGATTTCGTAGAAAAATTGGATCCCCAACTAATTATTGAACGTTTTGCCGGTGAAGTCCCACCTCGATTTTTAGCACTAAACAATTGGGGTACAACCAGATATGATGTTATCCTTCAAATGATTGAAAAAGAGTTTGAGCGTAGAGAGAGTTTCCAGGGAAAGTTCTATAAGATATAATGAAAAAATTGTAACTTTGCAGATTGATTTCTAAGGAACTATGGAGACACGTAAAAAAGTGGACTTTTTGGTCATTGGTTCCGGTATTGCCGGACTTAGCTTTGCATTGAAAGCAGCCAATTATGGTAACGTATGCGTAATCACCAAAGGAAAAATTGATGATACGGCTACAAAATATGCACAAGGAGGAATTGCTGCAGTTGTCTATCACCCGGATACATACGAAAAACATATCAATGACACCATGATTGCCGGTGACTCTCTGTCAGATAGAAAAATCGTTGAATTGACGATTAAAGAATCTACAGAGCGTGTATTGGAACTGATTGAATGGGGAGTAAATTTTGACAAAACTCCATCCGGAAGATTCTCTTTGGCAAAAGAGGGAGGACACTCAGAATATCGGGTTTTACATCACAAAGATATTACCGGATTTGAAATTGAACGTAAATTGATCAAAGCAGCTCAGTTAAATGAAAATATTGAGATTCTGGAAAATCATATCGGTTTGGAAATTATCACCCAACACCATTTGGGAGAAAATGTAAGCCGCAGATCCAACAATATTGAATGTTACGGGGCTTATGTTTTTGATGTCGAAACCAAAAAAGTAACTACCATCCTCGCTAAGTTTACCATGATGGCAACGGGAGGAATTGGTACTGTATATGGCAATACAACAAACCCTTTGATATCCACAGGAGATGGAATAGCAATGGTTTACCGGGCAAAAGGAGTGATCAATGGAATGGAGTTTGTACAGTTTCACCCAACTTCTCTGTACAATCCAAAAGAATCCCCATCTTTTTTGATTACAGAAGCATTAAGAGGTGCAGGAGCTGTTTTGAAAGATTTTTACGGTAATGAACTGATGTCTAAATATGACAAACGAGGCTCTTTAGCACCCAGAGATATTGTTGCCCGTGCCATTGACAATGAATTGAAAATCAGTGGAAAAGAGCATGTTTTTCTGGATGCACGATCGATCCCACACAATCAGATTTTTCAACATTTCCCCAATATTTATGCCAAATGTTTGAGTGCCGGCATCGATATCACTAAAGATATGATTCCGGTTGTTCCGGCAGCACACTACTCTTGCGGAGGAATCAAAACCGATGAATGGGGAGCTTCTTCAATTCGCAATTTATATGCTTCAGGGGAATGTGCATCTACCGGATTGCATGGAGCTAATCGCTTGGCATCCAACTCCTTATTGGAAGCTTTAGTCTTTTCTCACAGAGCCTGTGTAAATGCCGTTGAACATCTGAATGATGTCGATTTTTGCTTAGATGTTCCCGATTGGGATAGTGAAGGAACGGTACATAACGAAGAGATGGTACTGATCACACAATCCAAAAAAGAATTACAACAAATCATGTCTAATTACGTTGGTATTGTGCGCTCTATTTTGAGATTGGAACGTGCATTGGTGCGACTTCACATACTATTTCAAGAGACCGAAACGTTGTACAAAAAGTCAAAACTGATGCCTGAAATTTGTGAATTGAGAAATATGATCAATGTGGGATATATTATTATTAAACATGCTATGGAACGCAAAGAGAGTCGTGGACTACACTACTCTATCGATTTTCCCGATCATCGTGACGAATCACCTTTATTGAAAGACCATTTGTAAAACAAAATAAACAGTAAAAACCATGAATAAAAAAACATTTCTAAAATTTCTTACTCTTTTTCTCTCCGGCATAATCCTGGTGAGTGCTTGTAAATCCAAAGACAAAGAGAACAATATTGTTCAAGATGATGAAATGGTGAATGAAACCATACAAAAGGATGCTACTAAAGTAAACCCTCGTCCTGCTGAAGACCTATCCGGGAAAGTACAAATCCTTAGTGAAGAAGAGTTTATTGCTAAAATTACCGAAATAGATAATGAAAAAGGGTTCCAGTATAAAGGTTCAACTCCGGCTATCGTAGATTTTTACGCTGATTGGTGCAGACCTTGTATTGCTTTAGGACCCGTTTTAGAAACTTTGGGCGAAAAATATAAGGGAGAAATTATCGTATATAAGGTTAATGTTGACAAAGCACAACGTTTAGCTATACAATTTGGAATCCAAAGTGTACCTTCGTTGTTATTCTTGAAACCTAATGAGCAACCCAGAATGATGGTTGGGGCTCCTTCGCAGGATGAACTGGACAAAATCATTCAAGAGGTGCTTTTATAAAATAAAAATGTGGGCTTAATTAAAAAAACAACTCTTTTTGTTCTTTTTTTCTCTTTTTCTATCATATTATATTCCCAGGGGGGATGGACATGTGATAGCGCTGCTCACTTTTTGGACAAAATAGAAAAAAAAATTGCTCACTTCCAACCCGAAGATCCGGAGTTGATAACACTTCACTATTTGTTTGCTCTTGACAATAAAAAAGAGTTAGAGCAATTTTATACGGAAATTATTCCGTCACTTTCGCATTGTGACCGGAGTTATTATTATCAACTGATTGAAAAGTATGATCAATTGTCAAAAGTAAACTCTATTTTTCTTGATTCACTCTCCAGACAAAAAGATCGGGTGGATGAGCTATTTTACCGGATGGGATACCACGAATTTAAACTGAAGAACTTCGAATATGCTCTTTATCACGTAGATAGATCATTAGAGTACAACCCGTTAAATGGAGACCCACTACTCATCAAATTGGAGATTTTATTTCATAATGAACGATACAAAGAGTGTCTTGACATTTTAAATGTTCTCTATTACGATATCGAAATCAATGAAGAACAAGAGAAAAAGATTATCGACTTCAATGCCCGATTTTATGACCAGGTATATCATCTGGGGGATTCGTTGGTTATTGAAGATCGAGCCACTGAGGCTTTCAGACTATTTGGAATTTTAGAGACCTTCTGCCACATCATGCCTTCAGGCTACTGCAATGACGACTACTATCATGGTATACTACGTTCAAAATCAGGAGTTTATGAATCCTATTTAAAAATTGCATCGGTGGCTCGGGAGCGTAAAAACTATGAAATGGAAAAACGGTTTCTGCAATATGCACAGGAATACTTGGATGAGAATCCTGAAATAGCAGATCAGGGAAAACAACCCAAATCGGAACTGCTCTCCTACTCTACTCCGGCTCCCCAACCCATTTTAAAAAAACCAACTCCCTCAACTGAGATCACTGTTAGTGCAGTAGATCCCCCCATCAAAACCTTGCCGAATCCCGTTGTTGAGGATCGTCCGGCACAATCCAAACCCAACTCACACACGGCTGCTCCTAAAGCACCGACAATCCGAGAGGGGGATAAAAAAGAGGAAACAGCCACTGTTTCTGCTGCCCCCCAAATATTTTTAAATCAAAAAGAAGAAAAAAAAGAAAATTTAAAGATAGAAAATGCAAATAGTGATACTCCCCAAACTCCGGCTCAGGAACCGGTTGATCCGATGAAAGAGTACAAAAAATATCAGGATTTAATTATGGATGGATTGGTTTCCTGTATCAAAGAAGAGTTTGAGGAAGCATATCAACAGTTCAGTGCTGCCAAAAAGCTCGAGAGTTGCAATTGTTTTGAACAAGATGCCCGGGTTGATCTCTTTTTAAAAGAGTTAGAAAAATTAGACATCAAAAAGTAAAATCATAACCTCCTCAATATCAATCAGATCACTTTTTTGTAAATAAATTCAAAAAAAATGAGATAAGTGTCTGATTATATGAAATAAATGTGTATTTTTGCACCCTTAAAAAACCGATTATTATCCTTTAACTTAGAGAAGGAAAAATTAATTGAAAAACCTTGAGTTTTGTAGGTGAAGACAAAGCTCATACAAAAAAAAACGAAAACTAAAAAATGGACACATTAAGTTACAAAACTGTTTCAGCTAATGAAAAAATAGTTCAGAAAGAGTGGGTTTTAATTGATGCGGAGAATGAAGTTGTGGGTCGTTTAGCCACTGTTGTCGCTCGTATCTTAAGAGGTAAAAACAAAACCTATTACACACCTCATTTCGATTGTGGTGACAATGTTATCATCATCAATGCTGAGAAAGTGAGATTTACAGGAAGCAAAATGGAAACCAAAGAGTATGTCAGACATACCGGTTATCCCAGTGGACAACGTTTCAGAACACCAAAAGAGCTTTTGAAGAAAAATCCTATCCGAATTTTGGAACATGCCATCAAAGGGATGTTACCTAAAAACAGATTAGGAGCTCAGCTTTACAGAAATCTCTACGTTTATGCCGGCAATGAGCATCCCCATGAAGGACAACAACCTAAATTAATTAACATTCACGAAATCAAATAGTAACAATGGAAATCACTAATACATTAGGAAGAAGAAAAAGTGCTGTTGCCAGAATCTATTTAAAAGCCGGTTCTGGTCAGATCGTTATTAATGGAAGAGATTACAAAGAATATTTTGTATTGCCTACTCTTCAATATATTGTAACCCAACCCTTTGAATTAGCCAATCTACAAAATCAATTTGACGTAAAAGTTAATTTGAATGGCGGTGGTCTTACAGGGCAAGCCGAAGCATTGCGTTTGGCTATTTCCAGAGCGTTGGTTGAACTCAATCCCGAATTGAGACCAACTTTGAAAGAGAAAGGATTACTTCGTCGTGACCCACGTATGGTGGAAAGGAAGAAACCCGGACAACCAGGTGCACGTAAAAGATTCCAATTCTCAAAACGTTAATCAATTTATTATTAAAATTAGTTTAGTATCGAAATTGTTGAGACTTCCCTTGAGAACTACTTAGCAATTGATTTAATGAACGTAAACAAAAAAAAACATGTCAAGAGTAAATTTTGAACAATTATTAGACGCAGGTTGCCACTTTGGTCACTTGAAAAGAAAATGGAATCCCGCTATGGCGCAATATATCTTCATGGAGAAGAATGGGATTCACATTATCGACTTAAACAAAACTATTGTAAAAATAGAAGAAGCTGCCAATGCAGCTAAACAAATTGCCAAATCAGGTAGGAAAATTTTGTTTGTTGCTACCAAAAAACAAGCGAAAGATACTGTTGCCGAATTGGTAAAAGAAACCGGAATGCCTTACGTAACTGAGCGTTGGCCAGGTGGAATGTTAACCAACTTCTTCACCATCAGAAAAGCGGTTAAAAAGATGACCGATATCGATAAATTGATTGAGAGTCAACAATTTGATAATATTTCTAAAAGAGAAAGATTACAAATTCAACGTGAAAGAGCAAAATTAGAGAAAAACTTAGGTTCTATTTCTGATTTGACTCGTTTGCCCGCTGCCGTATTTATCGTGGATGTTTTAAAAGAACATATCGCTGTGGCTGAAGCACGTAGATTGAACATCCCAACCTTTGCTATTGTTGATACCAACTCTAATCCAAATCTCATTGACTTCCCAATTCCTGCTAATGACGATGCATCAAAATCTGTAGCATTAATCGTAGGTACCATTTGTGAAGCGATCAAAGAAGGTATTGAAGAGAGAAAATTAAGCAAAGAGGTTTACGAAGAGGTTGAGGTTGATGAAACTACAAGAGCTGTTGTGGAAGAAGATCACGATGATGAAGATATTCCAAAAGAAAATGCTAAAACAACCAAAAGGACAAAATTAAGTGATGAAGAGGATGGTCCTAGAAGAAGACGTACCAACGTACGTAAAAATCCTCCTGCTAAGAAATAATATTAATCTTTAAAATTATAAAAATATGGCTATTACTGCTGCTGATGTAAACAAATTAAGACAAATGACCGGAGCCGGTATGATGGACTGCAAAAAGGCTCTCGTTGAGGCAGATGGTGACTTTGATGCTGCTATCGATATTTTAAGAAAAAAAGGACAACAAGTGGCTGCAAAACGTGCAGACCGCGCTTCTTCTGAAGGAAGAGCTGTTGCAAAAGTAAATGCTGACAAAACTTTTGCTGCTGTTGTTGTGATTGGTTGCGAAACTGACTTTGTTGGAAAAAATAGCGATTTCGTAGAATTTGCTGATAGCATTATTGATGCTGCTATTGCCAATAAAGTACGCGATATCGACGCACTCAATGCATTAACTATCGATGGTTCTACCGTTGCTGAGATGATCCTTCAAATGACAGGAAAAACCGGTGAAAAAGTAGAACTTGCTGCTTATCATCATATCGAAGCTGAGTCTGTTTCTGCTTACAACCACAATGGAAACCGTATCGCTACAATCGTTGGATTTAACCTTGCCGGTGAAAACGTTCAAGAAGCAGGTTATAACGTAGCAATGCAAATTGCAGCTATGAATCCTATCGCATTGAATGCTGATGCTGTTCCACAAGCTACTATTGACCATGAAATGGAGATCAATAGAGAGTTGGTTCGTCAAGAAGGAAAACCAGAAAATATGGTTGAACAAATCGTAAAAGGAAAGTTGAATAAATTCTTTAGAGAAAACACCTTGTTAAGTCAAGATTATATTAAAGATAACAAAACTTCCGTAGGTGATTACCTTAAACAAGTTGATCCTAAATTAACTGCTACTCAGTTCTTTAGAGTTCAAATCGGCGGATAATTTCAACCTATAACAGAAATTTTAAAAGGAGACTGTCTTAAATTTTGAGGCAGTCTTTTTTTTATATAAAGGCGGAAATCGGAAGGCGGAAGGCGGAATCATTACGAATTACGAATCGACCTCCCCTAGCCCCTCCAAAGGAGGGGAATTATCCTTCCCTTAACACCGAATGAATTTGGATTTCCGCCTTTACTTCTACCTTCTACCTTCTTATTTCTACCTTCAAATAAATGGGGGGCAGAATAGATATTGCGTTTTAGTTATTCCGTTTCCCCACTCGGAAACATTAATACTTTACAAAAAAACGGAGAATTAACCACTGAATGATTGTTATAAATCTTTAAAAACCGTATCTTCTTTCATCATTTGTTCCGTTTCATCTAGCCATTTTGTCATTGAATCAACATCGTGTACAAAATAACTTTTTTCTCCCATTTCATCAAAAAAAATCTGATCAAATTTATTTCTTACTTCAATGAGACCTATTTCTTTTCTCTCCAGCTGATCTGTTCTAATGTGATTATTAATAATAACTGAGGTTAGTTGTAACAACCTGTACATATTTTGAGTTTTGTCAGGGAAGTAGGCAAATAAACTTTTTTCCTCCCCATCATTATAAACATTCATTAAAAAACTATGGTTAAAGTGAACGTAACGATCATCATTTTTATCAACCAAAACTCTATACTTTTTTTGATTTTGGCACTTCTCTTGATTTATATTGAGACTTAGAATGCTATGAAACATTTTTTCTTCTTGAGGTAGAAGTGTAAAAACGTAGGTCCCTTTATAATCAAAAGGATAATATATAGCAACTGTCCACTCATTTTTAATAATTTTTGCATTATATAAAACTACATATTTATTCCAATCTTCATATAAATCTATCACATTAGCCATATAAATTGAGTCAAAAGTAGCTTTTTCAACTTCAATTTCTTTTTTGATAAAATAATGCTCAAAATTAAAAATCTCAAGAGAATCTTTCAATTGTTCATCTAAAATTTCACGGTTATCAGAGCCCCACATGCATATATTATCATTGAATAGAAATGCACACATCCCTTCTTCTTCTTCATAAAAAAACACTTTTTCCTTTGAACAAGAAGAACAAATGATAATAAAAGATAAAATAAAGAAAAGAGTTTTTTTCATGGTTTTTATCTATAATTTTCAGGAACTAAAACAATAACAAAGATAAATAAAAAAATCGAAAGGCGAAATGAAAAAAGGCGGAAAGCGGAAGGCGGAGGGCGGAATGAATAGGAAACGTAATTCGTAATTAATCCTGCATGTCCAAAAAGGTCAAACATTCCAGAGTGGGGAATAACCACCCCGCCCTTCGGGCACCCCTCCAAGGAGGGGAATTTATACACATCGATTTTTCCGAAATCCGAAATCCGAAATCCGAAATAAAATTCTCTAAAAGGTTTATTATTCCAGAGTGGGGTGATGGATTGACAAAAAAGACTCCCCAAATCCTGCCCCCCTTTTATTTTTATTTCAAAAAGAAGAAAAAAAAATAAGAAATTGCCGTAAAAAAAAGTAAAGATCAATATCAAATTATTTCATATATTTACAGGTTCAAAAAAACATGTGCTATTATGAAGAGATTTTTTTACTTTTTTATGATTGTGATGACACCTTTTGTGATTGGATCTTGTAAAAATAAACAAGTTCAAAATGAAACTGATGCTTCGGAACCCTTTGAGTATGTGGTAGATCAGTTTGCAGATGTAGAAATTTTAAGATATCAAGTGCCTGCGTGGGATGACTTGTCGCTGAATCAAAAACTGTTGATCTATTATTTGAGTGAAGCGGCTTCCTGGGGCAGAGATATCACTTTTGATCAAAATTATGTCCATAATCTTGCGATTAAAGAGGTCTTGGAGAATATCATGAATACCTATTCCGGAGATCGTGAGTCTGCACATTTTATTGCATTTACTGATTATGTGAAGCGATTCTGGTTCTCTAATGGAATCCATCATCACTATTCCAATGCTAAATTTTTTCCGGAAATTAGCCCGGAAGATTTTAAAGAGTTGATGGAAAACTCTGATATTTCTCAATATACTGTACAGGAAAATCAAACCTATGAACAATATCAAGAGTGGATGAGCAATCTGATTTTTAATCCTGACATTGCTCCCATGAAAATCTCTTCTGATAATGCTAAAGATAAAATAACTTACTCTGCATCAAACTTTTATCAAAACGTAACTCAAAAAGAGGTTGAAGATTACTATCATAAATTAGAACAAAAATTGTGGAAAAAGAATCCTGAACAACCGATTGCCGTTGGGTTAAACTCTCAATTAGTGAAAGTTGATAACAAAGTTCAGGAAAATGTTTACCATTTGAATGGTCTTTACGGTAAAGCGATTGAAAAAATCATTTATTGGCTTGATAAAGCTTCCTCTGTTGCTGAAAATGAGGCTCAAAAGAACCATATTCAAAAGTTGATTGAGTACTACACAACCGGGGATTTGACCACTTGGGACGACTATAATATTCTTTGGGTGCAGGATTTGGCTTCAAAAGTGGATTACGTAAACGGTTTTATCGAAGTTTATGGTGATCCGCTTCAAAGAAAAGGAACCTGGGAATCGATTGTTAACTTCAAGGATGAAGCGAATACCAAGAGAACGGAAATTATCAGTGATAATGCGCAATGGTTTGAGGATCACTCACCTATCGCGAATAATCTAAAGAAAAAAGAGGTTAAGGGAGTGGCTGCCAAGGTGATTACATTGGCATTTTTAGGTGGAGAGTCCTACCCTACTACCCCACTCGGTATCAATTTGCCCAACTCCAACTGGATTAGAAAAGGGTACGGATCGAAATCTGTGACGATGAGTAACATTATGTTTGCTCATAATCAAGCCGGTCTGAGATCCGGTGTGAATGATGAATTTTACTACTCCGCTGAAGAGATCAAGAGAGCTGAAGAGTATGGCTATATCACATACAATCTTTTTGTGGATATGCACGAATGTTTGGGACATGGTTCCGGACAGTTGGCTCCCGGAGTGAGTGACGGATCTTTGAGAGAGTATCACTCTGTGATTGAAGAGACCAGAGCTGACCTTTTCGCATTGTATTTCCTTGGAGATCAAAAGATTGTAGATTTAGGACTCGTATCCAATCCTGAAGCCTACAAAGCCGAATATTACAGACAAATTGTGAATGGTTTGATGATGCAACTCAACAGAATCGATTTAGGCGGTCAAATTACGCAAACGCACATGAGAGACAGAGCGTTGATTGCACGCTGGTGTTTAGAAAGAGGAAAAGATGAAAAAGTGATTGAGATTGTTGTGAGAGATGGCAAAAAGTACGTTAAAATCAACGATTACGAAAAGCTAAGAGGCTATTTTGGCGAGCTTTTAAAGATAGTTCAGGATATCAAATCGTATGGTAAACTGGCAGAAGCTAAGAAATTAGTAGAAACCTACGCCATTCATATTGACCCGGAGTTACACAAAGAGGTAAAAGATCGCTATTCATTATTGGATGTGCATCCTTACAGCGGTTTTATCAATCCCAAATTCCACATAATAAAAGAGAATAACCAAGTTATTGATATTGAACTTGATTATTCTCAAACTTATATGGAGCAAATGCTCGAATATGGTAAGAAATATCGTATCCTTTTTTAGGAATTAAATAAAAAAGGGGGGAAGGTTATTTCTCAACTCTTATTCTCGCATCTACCGCAATAACATATTCCGGAGTTCCTAACAAAGGATTGAGGTCCATTTCAGCTATTTCAGGCGCCGCTTGAACTAATGCCGATACTCTTGCAATGATCTCGGAGTAGATATCCAGATTCACCGGTTTTTGTCCACGAACACCTTCCAGGATCTTATATCCTCTCAAGTTGTTAATCAATGAACGTGCTTCGGGTTGACTCACCGGAACGATCGCTGCTTGTACATCTTTCAACACTTCGATGAATATACCACCCAAGCCAAATAGTACCTGATGTCCAAATTTATCCTCTCTGGAGGCACCGATAAAGATCTCTGTTCCTTGATACATTTTACAAATCTCAACTGCGTAAGTTTCAGGAATTTGTATCAATCTGTTAAACTCTTTCTTTACTGTATCCAAATCTTTCACATTGAGGACTACCCCACCCACGTCAGACTTGTGAACAGGTCCAACCACTTTCATCACCAATGGATATCCTATCTTACTGGCTGCTTCGATAGCTTCTTGTTCTGAACGCACTTCCATCTCCTCTTTTCTGGCAATTCCTGCTGCATCCATTAAAGCTGCAATCTCTGCCAATCCCAAATATCCATTTTCAGCGTTATCAATAACCGAACGAATCGCTTTCACATCAATTTTAGGACCTTCAAATTGCAATGGTTGTGGTTTTGGAGTATTTACGATTTTAGCTAATGCATTACCAAACACACACTCTTCGGGGAAGTTGATACGTCCTTTATTGTGAATGAAATCATGAATTTCATCTTTCACATTAACAATAGAGGGAAGAATTGGGAAAATCGGTTTTTTCGATGTTTTCATCTTCTCGTGCAACAGTTCATATACATCCCAGTTAGGGAATAATCCGGGAGAACCGAAAATAACAGCCATCGCATCAATATTGTCAAAGTCATCGTTACATGCATCTATGATATAACCCAATTGTTCAGCTGTTCCTGTAGCTAAAAAGTCAATGGGATTGCCAACTGATGAACCTGCAAACAGTTTACTCAATAAGCGATCAGCAGCTTCTCCTTCGATTGGAGGAACTTCCATTCCATTATTGGAGAGTGTATCTGTCAACATCACTGCGGGTCCGCCTGCGTGTGTAATAACGGCTACATTCTTTCCTTTTACTTCAGGGTGCATAAAAATAGAGCAAACTGTTGTCAACTCTTCACGATTAGCACAACGCACAATACCTGCTTTTCTAAAGAGTGCTTCAACTGCCACATCGGAGGTTGCCAATGCGCCGGTATGTGAAGAAGCGGCTCTACTTCCTGCTGCCGAGCCACCCGATTTAATCGCAGCTATTCGACAACCTTTATTGTATAGAGAAACAGCATGTTTCAACAATTTGTGTGGATTGCCAACATTCTCCATATAGAGCATAATCACTCTTGAGCTTTTTACGGGATCAAAAGTAAGGTCGAGATGTTCCAACACCTCTTCAATCCCTGTTTGAGCTGAATTTCCAACTGACCATACAGAATTGAATTTCAATCCGTTAGTTATTCCATGCTCTGTAATAAAAACAGCAGTTGCACCGGAACCGGTAATAAAATCAACACCATGAGGATCCAGTGGAGGAACCGGTTCAGCAAAGTTACCACAATAGTTTGTGTTCAGATATCCGGTACAGTTGGGTCCAATCAATGTTCCATTTACACTGTTGATCGTTTCCACAATCTCTTTTTCCAGTGCTGCACCTGCTTCATTTTCTTCTGAGAAACCGGCAGATAAAATGATAAAACCACCTGTTCCTTTCTCTTGAGCCAGTACACGTACTGTATGCGGACAATATTTGGCTGCTATACCTAAAATAGCACAATCCACCTGAGGTAAATCTTCAACCTTAGCATAACAGCGAACACCTTGAACCTCTGTTTCTTTTGGATTTACGGCCATGACTTCCCCTTTAAAAGTACTGCCTAACAAGTTTTTCAATACTTTTCCACCCGGTTTTTGGACATCATTGGAAGCCCCAATCACAACAATAGATTGAGGATTAATTAATTTAGGATTAATCATAAAAGTTAATATTTTTTAAGTTAATTGTAAAGATTCGATAATTTTCTTGAATTTATCATCCAATTTTTTAGTTACGTGTTTGAAACTACTTACAAAAGGCAGATCCATTTTTGCAGAAAAATAGAACTTAATTTTAGGTTCAGTTCCGGAAGGTCTGATAGTAATCTTGGTATCATCTTCAGTAAAGAATTGGAGTACATCAGAAACCGGCTGATTTATAGGATACTCTTTACCTGTTCTCAAATCGGTTGTCTTTTGATTCAGGTAATCTTTAATCATGACCACTTTAGATTGATTGATTTCAGTGGGAGGATTAGTTCTGTACTGAGTCATCATTTTCTTGATTTCATCCAATCCCTCTTTACCCTCTTTAGTCAATGAGAGTAATTTATCTCTATAAAGACCATACTCTTTAAATATTTTCAGGAGTTTCTTGTAGAGTGTCGTTTTTTCTGTTACAGCTTGAGCCGCCATTTCAGCAACCATACAACAAGCGGATACTGCATCTTTATCTCTCACATAATCTCCAACTAAAAAGCCGTAGCTCTCTTCACCACCACAAATAAACTTTTGCTTTCCTTCTCTTTCGCGGATAATCTGTGCAATATATTTAAAACCGGTCAACACATCATCACATCCTACATTATAATCTTTTGCCAGCAGAGGTATCAGTTCAGATGTTACAATTGTTTTAACAATATACATATCCTCATTCAACTCCCCTCTTTTTTGCATTTGTTCGAGGATATAATGCGTTAACAAGATAGCTGTTTCATTGCCATCCAAGAGATAATATTCTCCTTTTTCTTTACGAATTCCAACAGCCAAGCGATCGGTATCGGGGTCAGTGGCAAGAATAACGTCTGCATTCACTTTTTCAGCTTTGTGCAAAGCCATTCGCATAGCATCTCTTTCTTCCGGATTGGGTGAAATAACAGTTGGAAAATTTCCATCCGGTCTTTTTTGTTCTTCAACCAGAATCACATGTCTAAAGCCAATATTCTCCAAGGCTTGTGGAACCATAGTAATTCCTGTTCCATGGAGGGGAGTATAAACTATTTTGAATTTTTTTCTCTTTTTTATAGATTCCATATTAAAGGAGAGTGCCTTCACCTGATCCAAATATTTTTGATCCATCTCCTCCCCTATCATCTCCACATAATCCGGATTTCTAGTCCACTTAACCTGATCCAAGGTTTTAATTTTGTTCACATGATTGATCACCTGCTCATCATGTGGTGTAAGCAGTTGTGCACCGTCACTCCAGTATGCTTTATAGCCATTATATTTTTTTGGATTATGCGAAGCTGTAATCATCACACCGGCTTGACATCCTAATTCTCTCACTGCAAAAGACAATACAGGAACAGGTCTCAACTCTTTATAAAGATAAACTTGAATATTATTTGCAGAAAAGACATCAGCGGTAATATCAGCAAAATAGGAACTATTGAGACGAGAATCGTAAGCTATTGCCACTTTAATTTTCTGTTTTGGAAAACATTTTTTCAAATAGTTTGCAAATCCTTGTGTTGCAGCTCCCACTGTGTACTTATTCATCCTGTTGGTACCGACACCCATAATTCCCCTCAACCCTCCGGTTCCAAAAGCTAAATTTTTGTAAAATGATTCGTACAACTCACGTGGATCTTCTTTGATCAGAGTTTCAATTGTTCTCTTGGTCTCAATATCATAATCACCTTCTAACCAAGCGTTAACCTTACCTTTAATTAATTCATCCATACATCTTAAGTTTAAGATGCAAAGATAAGGATTTTTTTTAATATTTGTTAAAAATTAGAGAGTTTTTTCGCAATTACACTCACAGCGGAAGTTAGGAAATCCCGGATATGGAAGATGGATCAAAGATTGATAATATTTTTCTCTTTTAATCTTGGATTTAATCAGATATTTATTCTTGTAATCCAGAATATAATAGGTTGTTAATTTCGATTTGGGATCAAAGAAAGAGACCCAATAGTTTCCTTTTTTATCTTTAGAAATCCACTGAGGAATCGTTTCTAAATCGGAATAAACAAATTCAACCTTTCCTTCATTTTGAAGATTATAAACCGAAACTTCATTCTTAAGATCTTGTGATATTACAAAAAGAAGTTGTTGTAAAGTATCCAGGAATACCAGATTTCCATTCAAAACCTCCCACCTTCCTTTTTTATTCACAATAATGGTTTGATCTTCTGCATTTCCATATTTAGATAAAAAAATAAATTCCGGTAAAAGTTGATTATGAAGATAAAGACCGTAAGTCCCTTCTTGGGCTATATTTTGGTAAGCAACTCCTCCCAAAGATTTCCCATCTTTAAACAATTCAACCTCCGCATTACAAACATAGTTGGCAAAATGGCGAACATCCTTATGATTCCTAATCTCTATAGTTACTGTATCAATAGCCACTATGGTTGTACATGATTTTGTAGAATGAATCGAGGTTTGAGCCTGCACTGAAGAAAATTCCGTCCCAATAAACAGGAAGAACGGAAGCAGCAATAGAAGAGATAATTTATAACGCTTCATTATAATTAACGCTACAAGGCGTACTTAGTTACTGGCAATAATAATATCTCCAACTTTAGAATTGACAATACTCATTGTTTTAGAGTAGTTCAATATATTTTCTATTGTCTTTTTTTTAGGTGTAAACCAGAGATTTGTAAAATACTTTTTTGAAATAGTAAATGTATTCTTCATAGGCACTCCTTATTTATTTAACGAATTACCTATTAAGAACGTGAGTTTACATAAGATATTGCAGATAAAGCAAAAAAAATCAACTAATAATTACATTATTCTCTTTGATCAATTTTCTCAGGTTGATCAAGGCATATCTCATCCTGCCCAATGCAGTATTGATACTTACATTAGTTAATGCAGCAATGTCCTTAAAACTAATCTCATCGTATATCCTCATTTCGAGCACTTCTCTTTGTTCATCCGGTAATAATTGAACCAGAGATTTAACATCATGATTGATCTGCTCTTCGATCAATTTTTGCTCAACGGAAGCATCTGTCCCATTCAGCACATCAAAAATATCAAAATCATCACTAGATTCGAAAGTAGGCATCCTTTGCACTTTTCTAAAATAATCTATTTTCAGATTGTTCGCAATGCGCATCACCCATTGAACAAACTTGCCCTCCTCCTTATAATTCCCGGATCGAAGGGTATTCACTACTTTAATAAAGGTGTCCTGAAATATATCTTCAGCTAACTCTCTATTTTTAACAGAAAGTAAAATGTAAGTGAAAATCCTTTTTTGATGCTTTTCGATCAACTCTTTTAAAGCAGACTCATCACCATTTAGATAACTAGAGATAAGTTCATTATCTTCTCTTTCAATCTGTCTCATAAGATCTCCCTTCTTTTAATAGATTAATACTAAAAAACAAAGTGTAGAAATCTAATCAATACGCGCCTCTCCTTATGATTTTAATGTGATGAATAATTATACTAGTTTCAATGTGCAAATATACATCTTTTTTTTCAATATAGAGCCTATTTTTTACTTTTTTTTGCAAAAAATATTCAATATGCTGATTTTCAAATATTTAAAAATTACAAAATGGTTTTAAAATACTCAATTGTACGAGATAATCCCTCTTTTAACGGGGTTGTAGGCTCCCAATTTAAGTATGATTTTGCCTTACTAATATCAGGTTGTCGTCTCATTGGATCATCTTCGGGTAGAGGATGGTACACTATTTTAGACTTTGAACCTGTCATTTTAATAATCAAGTGTGCCAATTGGTTCATCGTAAACTCACCCGGATTACCCATATTGATGGGACCACACAGTTCCTCAGGGCTGTTCATCATTTTAATCAAACCATCGATCAGATCATCAACATAACAGAAACTACGGGTTTGTTCTCCGGTTCCAAAAATAGTAATCTCTTGATTTTGAAGTGCTTGTACAATAAAATTAGAAATTACCCGTCCATCATTTCTATCCATCCTGGGACCATAGGTATTGAAAATCCGCACCACTTTAATCTTCACCTGGTTTTGTCTGTGATAATCAAAAAAGAGGGTTTCTGCACATCTTTTTCCTTCATCGTAACAGGACCTGATTCCTATCGGATTCACATTACCCCAATACTCCTCCATCTGAGGGTGCACGATAGGATCACCATACACTTCGCTGGTAGAGGCTTGCAGGATAGTTGCTTTCACCCTTTTTGCCAATCCTAGCATATTAATACTACCCATTACAGAGGTTTTAATGGTTTTTATGGGATTGTATTGATAGTGAATTGGAGAAGCGGGGCATGCCAAATTATAGATTTGATCCACCTCCGCAAAAAAAGGTGCAGTAACGTCATGCCTAATTAATTCAAAATAAGGATTTTGTAATAAATGAGCAATATTACTCTTATGCCCGGTAAAAAAATTGTCCAAACAGATCACTTCATTCCCCTGTTCCAACAACTTTTCACATAAGTGTGAACCCAAAAACCCGGCTCCGCCGGTTACTAAAACTCTGTTCATTTCTTAAAAATTTCAATTATACTCAATGTATCAATCTCTTAAAAGATCAAATACCGTTTTAACCGGATTAAACGTAGCTAATGGAACCTCCACAAACAGCGTAATCCAATGCGCCATGGCACCGTTCCACAATCCGGGCAACTCCATGGCTTTCAAAGTGGCTCCTTCGTATGATTTATCAGAAATAAATCCTGTATTTTCATCCACATATTGCAAAAGATCATACGGTTTCCCTTCATAATTTTTCCAGCAACAGATCATATCAACCGGATTAAAGTGCGTCGCCTGTTGCAGAATCTCATGTTGCTGCGGGTTATTCTTGTCAATCTGAGATGTTTCCACAATTTGACACGATACCTCGTTACCTTTTCTTACCCAAAATGGTCCACCGCCCGGTTCTCCCTCATTTTTCACCATTCCACATACTCTGATTGGTTTATCTATTTTTTTTAGAATTTCAATTAAAGGGGGGGAACTGTGGCTCCATGCAATATGGAGTCTCTTGCTTCCGAAATCTGTTACCTCCTTAATCAGCCCGGGATCATCGGGAGTTTGGGCTAACCTCTTGAGATATTCATTAGTCTGATTCCTTAATTGCAGCGCCAAACCTGCACAGACCTTTTTATAATCGGTAGTAGGCTGTAATTGTTCTTCAGTTGTTACGTTATCGATATTTTTCACAAAAACCAGATCTGCATCGAGGTTATTCAAGTTATGAATTAACGCTCCATGCCCACCCGGTCTGAATAAAAGTTGACCTTCAGCATCCCGAAATGGGGTTAAGTCCGGATTAGCGGCCAATGTATCCGTCTTAGGGTCCTGGATAGAGTAAGATATGTGATAAGTGATATCAAACCGTTTTTCGTAGATTCCCTTTTTCTCCTCTATCAACTCTTTAAAGCGCTCCAAATGGTTGGGAGAAACAGTGAAGTGAATATACGCATCTTTCCCGGATGCGGCATATTGGGCAGCTTCAACCAAATGCTCTTCAATTGCTGTACGTTGATGATCCGGATAAATGTGGAATTGTAACACTCCTTTTGGAAGAGCTCCGTAGTTCAATCCTGAATCGGTAACTAATTTCTCCACAATCAATTGAGGGGCAATCTTTTTTAAATCTGTTCCTTCAGGGAAGCACTTTTTTAGATCTTCATAAAAGGCAAAACGATCTAATTCATCAAGAAAAAGTTGAATCTGATCTGTCATTTTTCCGGTTTCCAGAAAATCAAAAAGAGCTTTAAACATGCGGGATGCAGCTCCCGAAGCGGGGACAAATTTTTCTATTTTGATATGAGGAGCTTGTTGATCATAATAGGTGATATATTCTTTCTTTTCCTCCTCTGTCAACCGTTCAATTCCATCCTCAATGGTAGCAATTCTATCCAGTTGAGCGTAAGGAAATCCTTCTTTGAAAAAGGTAAACTGTCTGGCCACCCATTGAGGGTCGCTACCTCGTTGCAACATCGCTTTGTTATCTTGTTCACTGAATTGGAGCATAAGCATTTAGATTAAATTATTATCTCTATCGTTTCCCGGGAGCGATGAATGTCCACCCCCCCTTTTTATTTTTTTTTATTATTCTTAATATCCTTATCCCGATCGAAAGTAAAGCCCAATCTTTTAGCAGTCGGAATAGTTACAATTTGGTTTTCCATTTGCATCATATCATTGACTGTAACGAACTTAATCACGTCAAAATCGGGAAGCAACAAATCAAAATTGATGCTATACTTCATGGCAGAATAGAAAATATCATCAACAGCCTCTTGCGAAAACTCATTGACACTAAAGTTATTCAAGATTTGTGCCAGTTCTCTTTTACCCTCAACATAGTAGTGTCGATCCTTGTTAACCATCACTCTTCCAACCAAATAACCGATATCGTTGACACGGATATTATTTAAAGAATCGGCCAAAAAGTTGTATATTGAAATCATGCCACAATAGGAACGTTCTTTATCCTCCTTGATATAAGGGGTATTCATCACCTCATGATTACGGGAAAACTCAAAAATATTGGTGTGCAGCATAAAAATCAGCACATCAGAAGCAAAATTGATCTGAAAAAGATTAGAATTTTTATCTATATATTTTATTGACAGTGTTTTATACTGTTCGGGATACTCATTTTTAAAGTAAATATTGAATTCTTCTGCACTATTTTTAAACAACTTCATCAAATCCAAAGCAGCCTGATAGACATCCAATTCCATATTTCCTTTAGTAATCAATAATTGGCTCAGATTCTCTTTCATTTTATTTAATTTAATGGCAAAGATACGATAAATAATTATTCTAACAATCAAAATATAAGAATAGAATCTGTATTTTTGCATTTTAATTTCGTGACTTATGTTAAACGATTTTATATTTCGATTCAGAAATAGGTTTATTGTACTGTTTCCGATCCTCGTTTTACTTTCTTCTTGTACTCCTAAAGCCAATCTAACTCATTACCAACAAAACAGATATTACAAAACCTCTCGTGGTGATACTACTATTTTTTTCACCATCAATCAATTGGATGAAAAAAGGGTATCCGGAGTCTATTATATGGCTACCGATTTACCGACCACCCAAGCCGTTTCATTTCGCACCTCTTTACGCAGAGTCAGTAGAAAAACCCCTTTTCTCGTAGATTCTTGTACACTCTATAATTACCCTTCCATACCCAAAACTTATCCGAACCGATATAAAGAATCTCTCTATCAGGTCCAAACCATTAAAAACATCCCTTTTGCCTCTGTAAAAGGCCATTGGGACAGCTATGTAACGGATGATGAATCCTATTTGAGCATTCTCGCAAAAGGATTAACATCAACACTATCGAGTAAAGATTTGGAATTAAAAATGGATCTTTACATTCCACAGAGCAATGATTCCTATAAACGTCCGCTATTGGTTTGCATTCACGGCGGTGCTTTTTACATTGGCGACAAGGAGAATCCGGCTATTGTTGCGTTTTGCAAACAGTTTGCATCTCTCGGCTACACAACCGCTTCTATCAACTACAGATTGGGTTATACTCTGAACAAATCCAGTATTGAGCGCACCGGATATCAAGCCATTCAGGATGCCCATGCTGCGATCCGTTTTTTAGTCAATAAACAAAATGAATATCAGATTGACACTTCAACCATTTTTGTTTGTGGAACCAGTGCGGGTGCCATTACGGCGTTAAATCTGGCTTATATGACCAATGCCAACAGACCGGAGAGCTCGAGAAAAAGTTTTTTTAATGATGAACTGGGAGATATTGAAACTTCAGGTAATAATCTAAAAGAGCGTTTTACCATCAAAGGAGTTGGTAATATGTGGGGAGCAATCAATGATATCAACCATCTTAAAACTGCTCCTATTCCCGTTATTTCGTTTCATGGAGACCAAGATCGGATTGTTCCTTACGGATATGATTATCCTTTTGAAGTGGTCAGCAAAAAATTAGGAAAAATCATATTTGGCAAGATGTATGGTTCTTATGAGATTCATAAAATGTTGAAACAACTCAAAACAAGGGAGAAGTTGGTTACTTTTAAAAACTCGGATCATGAACCTCACGTAGATGAAAAAGGAATGCCCAATAAAAACCACGATTACATAACAAAAGAGATGCGTGACTTTTTCTATGATGAATTGATTCCTGAAGAGATTGAAATTTTTAGAAACTATAACAATTTACAAATTTTTGCCATAAGTGGGCGTTCTATCGGTGAAATAGAATGGGGAATTATAGGAGGGTTTATCATATCGACTCAGGATCAAAGTGCCAAAATTGTTTTTATTGAAGATGAGAAAAATAAATTTATCACAGTATCAGGCTGTTACAAAAATGGAGCTCCCTTTTACAAAAGTTTTAAAATAAATGATTAAAAATATTTCAAATTTTTGAATCTATTACAAAAGATTTATTTACTTTTGCATTTTGTATATTTTAGTTACCGAAGAAAATAGAATAACAAACATTATAAAGCATAAATAACAAAGATGAAAAAAATCACAAACAACTCAAAATTAGGAAAATTATCTATGGTTCTTAATCTCCTTATTTTAGTATTTTTCATTATTTCCATGGTTTTTATTTTAAAATTTGACGAAGTGAACATTAAGTTTGTTCAAAAGAAACCGGAATTTGAAAGTGCTAGAGAGAGTTTACGAGAAGTTGAGCAACCCCGTAGAAGAGCTTTAGCTGAAGTTGAACATTACCAGGTTAGATTAGACTCACTGGTTAAAAAAGCGGTTCCTACGGATGCTAAACTCAAAAAAGAACATGAAGACAATTTAAAAAGAGTTCGGGAAGTTTTACCGGAAAAGAAAGCACAATTGGCTGAAATTGACTCATTAATTGGAATTGAACAATTATTTTTTGAGCCTATTCAAACTGTGTACACTGATCTTGAAAATGAAACCAATCAGGCCAAATCCAAATTCAATCTTTTTATTTGGATCACTGTCGGGTTGGTATTTATCAAAATTTTAATATTTGGATATTGGAATTACCGTAACATTCATAATTTAAGAAATGCAACACCCTGGATGAAAAAAGGTGTAGCACCATTTTGGGCTATTGTTGGATGGTTGATCCCCGGATACAACCTGATTAAACCGTACTCCGTGTTTGCTGAAATTTGGAATGAAACAGATTACATTCTAAAAGATAGAGAGATTCTTCCTAAAAACACCAAAAACGACAATGGTGAATTTAATATTGGCATTTGGTGGGGACTGTTGATCATCACTATGGTTATCATGACATGGGTACTCAGAGGTACTTTTTTTGGTCAATCTGCTATGTACTATAAATTAAATCATCAAGGCGTGGTGATTGTTGCTATTGCTTTTTGGGCTGCTTACCTCTTAATGGAATGCGTTATTATTAGACGTTTCAATAAGATGAATCATCTCTTGGTTGCAAATCAAAATAAATTACAATAAAATTATTCCATAGTCAGAATTTTTCTGAGAGAGCTCAATCCTAATCAAAGTCTCGTTACCTGAAAGGATTGAGCTCTTTGTATTTTCCTTTGGGAGTAGTTAAAAAGAGAAATGGAACCGCCTCTTTACGAGTATAATAGATAGCAGAGATCAAATAGCTATTCAGGTTTTTAGATTCAGTATTATCATCATTAATCAGATTATGTTGATCAGCAATAACAGCATCGATCTCCAAGATTTGATCATAAAGTTGATCCAATTCGGAATCAGACCCTGCATTGATTAGCAAGTCTTGATATAGATATTCGTAATTAAACTTCATCTCTTCCAGTAATTCCAATGAAATTTGTGCTAACCTTAAATCAGAAAGGGAATCAATCTTGTTGATTTTTATTGAATCATAATCTTGAATAAGTAAAATGGAAGTTACATATTCTATAGCCGAACTGTTGATATTCTTTCTTAATTTCCATGCTTCTATTTTTGGAGTCAGTAGGTAGACAGAGAGAGCAATAACAGCTACAACCCCGAAAATAATAATTATTATTATTTTTTTCATTACTATTCAATTATTGTACATTAATAAACGATACCCCATTGAAAAATATCAAAATTAGGAATGTTTTTTTGAAGAACTTGAATTTCATTCAATTGGAAAATAGGAAAGAGACCAAAACAATTCACTAACTCTTCATTTTTGTAGAGTGATACGGAAACAGCAAGAGGCGTTCTAATCCTATAGCCGGCAAAAGAGGCTGATCTGTTATTTTGAATTAATCGAACAGTCTCAGAAGATTTAACCAGAGGATCCATTTTGAGTTGATATGTTACACTGGTAAAAGGAGATTGGAGAGAAACGATTCCATGTGTTTCAGAAAATCCAAAGAGAGGGATTATATTTTCATCCTCTTTTTGAGGTATGATAGTAAAATATTCTGTTACCTCTTCTGTTACTGTAGAGCCTACAAAAAGCTCCATATAGGTTGCTTCCATTTTATTCATCTGCTCAATTGTATATTCCAAAGCTTCCTTAGAGATCGAATACTCATGGGGTTCTGAAATCAGTGCATAGCGATCTTTTCTGATTTTCAAAATAAAATCAGCGATCTCTTGTGCTTCATCCTCCAATGTTTTGGCGATTGTAGTAGTATTGGTAATCGGGACCTGAGTGACTACCCCATCAATAATTTTTGTATCAATATAGTTTTCTACCTTCTCTTCAAAAATAAGATTTCCAAAATAAAGCCATTGCGGAGCTTCCTTATCCTCTTTTAATGGATTTTCAATTGTGATTTGACGCACTATTCCATTTTTAGATTCGATTTCAATCTTTTTCAAAAGCATTTTTTTCATCTCCTTTCCGGATAGAGTAACCAAATATTGATAATCGGGATCCGGAACAACACCATTTGATATCTCAACACTATTGACTTTATAGAGTGTTCGATTAGTACGAATTGAGTTCGATACTCCCAACATCTTTTCAGCAAAATCGCCATATTTCCCTTTCTGCTGTTTCATCACAGCAACCGTAACCTTTATATTGAGTACACTTTGGGGAAGAGCATAAACAAAACTATTGGAAGGGGGCAGGTATGTAGAATCTATAGGGAAAGGAATGACACTTTTTTGCGCAAAAGCTGCAACAATGGTAATAAATAAAGAGAGAAGTAAACTAATCTTTTTCATAAATATCATTTTTAAAATCTTTACCGATTATTAACTGCAAAATTACACAAATAATTGAATCTTTTTTATATCTTTGCAAGTTGATACAAAATATAATGATCGATGCGGATTAAAAAAATTGTTTTTTCTTTTCTCTTTCTGATTCTATCAGTCAGTTTATGGTCTCAAGAGAAGATTAAAAACGTAATTGTAATGATCCCTGACGGCTGTTCTATCAGTTTAGTTTCTCTTTCCAGATACTATGAGCAATGGCGTACCGGTAACCCCAATTTCAGCCTTGCCATTGATCCTTATTTTTGCGGACTGGTAAGGAGTACCTGTTCCAATGCCCCTATTGGGGACTCTGCTCCAACCGGGTCATGCTATTTCAACGGCCAACCGGCACAAAAAGGAAACATTGGGATCTATCCCGTAAAAACCGATCAAGATCTTTATGATATCGATTCTTCTCGTGCATACTTTCCCTTAGCTTCTCTGATGGAGGTAGCGAAACTGGAAGGCAAAAGTACAGGAATCGTGGCAACCTCTCAGTTTACCCATGCGACACCGGCTTCTACCTCCGCACATTACTACGACAGAGATGCTGAAGAGATCATCGCAAAACAGATGGTTTACAATCAAATTGATATCGTTTTAGGTGGAGGAATCAAATATCTCCAACCTCACATTGAGTACCTTCAATCTCTTGGGTATGATATTATTACCACTAAAGAAGAGCTCTATCAGACCCAATCTTCTAAATATTGGGGTGTTTTTGACTCTATTAACATGCCCTATTTTATAGATCAAAAAGATGGGGAGTTCCCCTCCTTAGCTGAAATGACGCAAAAAGCGATTGAAACCCTCTCACGAAATGATGATGGGTTTTTCCTTATGGTTGAGGGCAGTCTTATAGATTGGGCTATGCACAATTTAGATGCTAAGACAGGAATATTAGAATTTTTAGAATTTGACAAAGCTGTAGATGTGGCTATTCAATTTGCAAAAGCTGATCAACACACTTTGGTAGTGATTATACCGGATCACGGGACCTCCGGAATCTCAATCGGTGGAATGAATACCAATTCAGGCTATGCAAAAAAATCTTTAGATCAATTTTTTAACCCTTTTGAAGAGCAGGATCATGCTCTAACAAAGAAGGATATACTTTTACGTGCAAAATTGGAACTCACTTCTTTGATCAGTTTTACCACCTGGGGACACACAGGAGAGGATTTGCTACTGGCCATCTACCACCCGAATAAAAACACAGCTATGGGACATTGCCGAAACTATGAGATTACCGAATATATTGTAAAAGAATTGGGATGGAATCAACTTTTGGAGAAAACAACAGAATCTATATATAAACCTCATTATCAAGTATATACTCATCTAACTCCTATTATTCATGATCAAGATCTACTCTCCCCCACTCTCACCTATAAAGATAATGAGGAAGAAATTACTTATTACGGAAACACCAATTATGCTATCAAAAATGGCAAAAAAATTGAGTTTGAATCGGTAATCATATATATTGACAAAATAAAAACGTTCTTTATTCCTAATCAGAGAGAAATGTAATAGTAGTAGAAAAATTATAATTATAAACATAAAAATTAGATGATTATGAAAACAATTAAAACTCTTTTCGCTACACTTTTAGTAGCATTATTAACCGGAGGATTATTTTCCTCACTACAAGCGCAGCAGATCCTGTTTGAGGATTTCTCAGGAATGACTGACTCTACAACTACTGATATTAGTGGTTCACTAGACAACTATACTCAGGTACCCGGATGGACCGGTAACAAGGTGTATCAAAGTAATGGAGCAGCTAAAATCGGAACTTCCAGTGTTAAAGGTTATATTACCACACCCTCATTGAATCTTTCAGGTAACGGTGGTAACTTTACCATCCGATTCAAAGCCCGGAGATGGACAACAGACCAACAACAGATGAAAGTTTTTGTAAATGAAACAGAGTATTTGGTTACTGGTTTGGTTACTAACGTAATGACTGAGTTTGTTGTTATTGCAACAGGTGGGACCAGCAATACACTGGTGAAATTTGAAGCTTTCCAAGCTGCCAACAGTCGTTTCTTTATTGACGATATTGAGATTTTTCATTCTACAGATCCTGCTTTGATCCTCACTCCTTCCGCTCTTAACTTTGGTGGAGTTGAACTCAACGGAAACGTTAATGCTACTGTAACTGTTCGTGGTGCTAATTTAACTCCCGGCAATATCCAAGTGGCTGTTTCAGGCAATGGATTCAGTACTACTACTACCCAACTTGCTACCAGTGCTGTTATGACTGAAACTGGAGCACCTGTAGTTGTTAATTTTAATCCAACTGCTGTTGGTGATTATACAGGAACCTTAACTTTTACGGGAGGTGGATTAGCTAACCCCGTAACTTTAGCTTTATCCGGTAGTGGAATTAATATCACAACAGTAAACACTATTGCCGAGTTAAGAGCAGTTGCTCCCCCCTATACAGGTTCTGCTAATAATGGTACTACAGTATATAAGTTTACTGGTGAAGCTATCGTAACCCATATGCAAACGTTTAACAATGTTAAGTATATCCAAGATGAAACCGCTGCAATCATGATCTATGACCCCACAGGTAAGATTACCAATGTAGAGATTGGTGAAAAAATCACCAGTGTTATGGGTACTTTAACCAATTATTATGGCATGGTTGAAGTGGTTCCTACATCCAATTGCACTCCTGTTTCCGCGTTTAACAGTGTAACACCCACCATAGTAACATTAGATGATTTAGATGAGGATCATCAAAATACGATACAGTCAAAGTTAATCAAACTTCCTGATGTAACGATTAACGAAACCGGTAATTGGGCATCCGGTAAATATTATGGAGCCACTCAAAACGGAGTTTCAAAGGATTCCGTTATTTACACTGATAATTTCAGTGCCGACTACATCAATACCGCTATTCCCAGTTATGTTGTTAACTTAACCGGAATATGTTTGTATAAGGGAGGGGCCAATATTCCTCAAAGGAATAGAATTGTTATTCTAAACAATGCCAATAACGGGATTACAAGCTCTATTTCTGAATACAACCACTCTTTAATCAAATTGGCGCCCAATCCTGCTTCTCAATTTGTAAGAGTTCAACTTCAAGAAGAAATGAATGTAGAAATATATTCAATGACCGGAGCTCTTTTACATAGTGAAAAATTAGCAAACGGTGAGAACACAATCTCTGTATCTTCACTAGCCACCGGACTCTATATACTCAGATTTACCGACAATTTCGGAAAACAATATAATTCAAAACTTCAAATTAAATAACCATAAAACTACTTAACTTATGAAACAAACATTAACAATGATTGCTTTAGCAACAATTATTCTTTTCAGTGCATGCAAGAAAAAAGAAAATGAGGCATTGAAAGACAATCCATTTGTAACAGAATGGGACACTCCTTATGGTGTTCCCCCTTTTGACAAAATTAAAAATGAACACTACTTACCTGCTTTTGAAGAAGGTATCAGACAGCAATTAGAAGAGATTGATGCGATTTGTAATAACAAGGAAAAACCCACGTTTGAAAACACAATTGAAGCTTTGGAATATAGTGGAGCTCTTTTGTACAAAGTATCTCTTGTATTTTTTAATTTAACTGAAGCAGTGAATTCTCCTGAATTAGAAGCTCTTTCCGAGAAAATAACTCCTCTAGTTACAAAACACAGTGATGATATCTCATTGAATGTCAAACTTTTTGAAAGAATTAAAACTGTTTATGACCAAAGAGAAGGAATGAACCTGGATCCTGTACAACTTCGCTTATTGGAAGAAACCTACAAATCATTTGTACGTGGTGGTGCCAATGTTCCTGCTGAAAAACAAGAGCGTTTTAGAGAAATCAATGAGAGATTAGCTTCATTACGCTTGCAATTTGGGAACAATGTACTCAAAGCATCTAATGAGTTCAAATTAGTTGTTGATGATGTCAAACGTTTGGATGGAATGCCTGCCAATGCTATTGCAGCAGCTTTAGAACTAGGTGAAGCTGATCCTGCAACAAAAGGGAAATACGTTTTCACTATTCAACTTCCAAGCTGGGAACCTTTACTTCAATATTGCCATGACAGGGATTTGAGGAAAGAGATGTGGGATGGCTTAACCGGTCGTTGTTTGTCAGGACCTTACGACAACTCACTCATTATCAATGAGATGGTTAATCTTAGACTGGAAAGAGCTGAGATCATGGGTTATAAAACACACTCTGACTTTGTTTTGGAAGCCAACATGGCTCAAGATCCTGATGCTGTTATGGATCTTTTAGCTCAAGTTTGGGAACCTGCAATAGAAAAATCAAAACAAGAGGTTGCTGAATTTGAAAAAATGATTAAAAAAGAGGGTAAAAACTTTAAAGTTGAACCTTGGGATTACAGATACTATAGTGAAAAAGTCCGCAAAGAAAAGTATGACTTAGATCAAGACATAGTAAGTCAATACTTCTCTCTTGAAAATGTTAAAAATGGAATCTTTGCGGTTTCCAATAAACTTTTTGGTATTACTTTTGAGCTAAATAAAGAGTTACCATTATACCATCCTGATGCTGAAGCTTATGAAGTGAAAGAAAATGGGGAAGTAATTGCTATTTTATATATGGACTATTATCCAAGAGAAAGTAAACGTAGTGGTGCCTGGATGACCAATTTCCGTGAACAATGGTACACCAAAGAGGGGGAAAAAGTGATCCCGATTGTTTCATTGGTATTGAATAGTGCAAAACCTACTGCTGACTCCCCTTCCTTACTTACTTTTGACCAAACAGAAACCTTCTTCCACGAATTTGGACATGGATTACATGGTATGTTAACCGATTGCAAGTATCGTTCACTTTCAGGAACTAATGTTGCACGTGATTTTGTTGAATTACCATCTCAAATATTTGAACATTGGGCAAGTGAACCCGAAGTATTAAAAATGTACGCAAAACACTACCAAACCGGTGAAGTTATTCCTGATGAGTTAATTCAAAAACTCAATGCAGCCTCCAATTATGGTCAAGGATTTATCAACACCGAATTGATTGCTTCTTCCTTCCTGGATATGAAATATCATACCATTACTGAACCTACAAAAATTGAACTTCCTCAATTTGAACGTAATTATTTAACTAGTATCGGTTTAATTCCTGAGATTATTGCCCGTCATAGTAGTGCATATTTCCTACATATTTTTGGTGGATCATACGACTCTCAATACTACTCTTATACATGGTCTGCAGTGTTAGACAATGACGCTTTTGAAGCTTTTAAAGAGAATGGAATTTTTGATCCTACAACTGCTAAATTATACAAAGAAAATATTTTGAAGAAAGGGAATACCGTACCACCGATGGAACTTTATATCGCATTTAGAGGAAAAGAACCATCTATTGAGCCCTTACTTAAGAACAGAGGATTAAAATAAAAATAGGGTCCCGATAACTTAAGAACTAACAACTTTTTGTTTGATCAAAAGGTTGTTAGTTTTTTTTATTCCGTAAACTCATAAGCACCAATATCGGGAATACCAACGCGCGGATTTCCGAGGATGTCAAAAAGAACACCGTTAGGAACTCCGGCATCAATAGCAGGAGAATTACTTTTGAGTCTAAAATCTAATTCTGTACGATCTTTAAACTGAGGATTTTGATTCAAAATAACTTGTACAAATGAGGGTAATGAATTGGGTATCCTAATCATACAGTTTTTATAAAGTGTATTTAACTGATATTCGGGAGACTTATACTCTCTTAGTTCTCTTCTGAAACTACCATCAATAATTGTATTTTCAAAATAGGCTTCAGAATGGTATGATTGCAAATCAAATGAACTTTTATTAGACACATATACCACGGGATGGGTAGTATCTCTTCCCACGGCGGCATAATTAGCTAAAGTGGAGTTAACTATCCTCCACTTCCCTACTTCTAACTGCAAACAACAGCCACCGGTTTGTGTTACAACACAGTTTACCATGTCAAAATTAGCCCAGCGAGCAATCACGGAACTATTTTGATTATTTTTAATAATTGTATTGGAAATGATGGTTTTATTGGAAGTATATTCTGAAAATCCTTCCATTTGGATACCCACATAAGAATTAGTTACAATGGCATGATCAATCAGATTATCCCGATTTCCTTCCATAATCCAAATTCTGCTCCATTGTGTAAAATCGGAATCAAACCACTCATCCAGGCGATCACTTCTGAAGAGAATAGGTTCATCCACACTTCCTACTGCCTCAAGATGCCCATACCGATAAACCCACAGTCCTGAATTGGCGTGAAAATAGATCTTTGTTCCCGGTTCAATCTTTAAAGTACCTAATGAATCAACCACAGCCCAGCCGTAAACTACATAAGGCTTCTCTTTAGTCCAAATAACCTCTTCATGTGCACCGGCAACCACTTTATATCTTAAATGGTCGGGACCTGAATCAGCCACTATAAAATTAGCATCCTGACCATAAGCAATCAATTGGACAGATTGTTTTCCACTTATTGTGATAAATTCAATAGAATCAGTTACTAAAAAAGGATTGTTGACATTCCCCGGATTGATCGTTACTTTCACAAAAATATAGATAGAATCCTTTGGTGGAATAATCACATCTTTAAAGTAAATTCCGGGTTCACCATCTACATTAATACTGTAGTAAGATTGATTTCCTCCGCCCAAACGAATATCTGTTTTAACCGAAGTGTGGGAAGGATTGTGTACAGTAAAAGATTGAATTGTAGATCCTACAGTTGTAAAAACGGTATCAAATGTTACCTCAGTCGTTGAAAATACAAGAGGAGTGTCTCCAAATTGCTCCGGTCTACAACTCGTAAAAAACAGAGTTATCAACAATATAACGATTAAATAAAAATATCTCTTCATATCAAAGATTATCAAAATGAATTTAGATCATATTATAACGCACATTTTCCAAAAAAAGTGCATGAGCAGGGACTGATTTTCCTGCTTTAGAGCGATCTTTGGCATCAATAATTTCTTGAAACTGCTCTAAATCGATCTTTCCTTCTCCGACCATCAACAGAGTACCCACGATAGAACGTACCATATTTCTTAGAAAACGATTAGCCGTTATCCTAAATATCAGTTGATTATCAATCTGTTCCCAATGAGCATAGGTAACAGAACAAAAATTATTATTCACCTGTGTATGCAGCTTTGAAAAACTGGTAAAATCAGATGTTTGCAACAACAATTGTGCTGCCTGATTCATCTTTTCCAGATCCAGCGGTTTGTAAACCCGATAAGCACGATCGGTTGTAAAAGGATCTTTTTGTGTATCTACAAAATAGAGATAAGTACGTTCTATTGCGCTAAAACGAGCATGAAGATCGTCCGGAACAAGAAAAAGTTTTGCAACAGCGATTTCAGTCGGGAGCCAACTATTCAGTTTTGAGATTAAAAAGGGATAATTCTGATCATCAATAATGAGATCTGAATCAAAATGGGCAAAAAAACGACAAGCATTCACACCTGCATCAGTTCTCCCGCAACCCACCAGAGAGATCGGTTCTTTGAGCATGACCTGCAAACCCTCTTCCAGGAGCGCCTGAACCGAAACCCCATTGGGCTGTATCTGCCATCCTACGAAGGGAGCACCCTTATAGCTCAACTGAATAAAATATCTCATTATAGTTTTCTTAACTGCTCCATTACGTATGGTTTATCCTCCTGGTAGGTAACCCCAAACCAGATTGCTGAACAATCCAAAACTGTCACTTTTGCCCGCTTATTTTTAATCAATCGGTCAACGACAGAAGGAATTGGAAATTCAGCTTTAAGGCTATCCTCGTTATCCGTCAGAAATTCTACGAATTGATCTTCTAAGAATTGAAATATAGGGGGAGTAAATCCCCAAAAATTCATAGATACAGGCTCATTCCCGGTTAAAGCAACGGGGTTATTTTCATCTGCCAGATTATAAATCTTTTCCTCAACTTGTTTAATCTTGGTCATTTCAGTTATTTGGACTAACTCTCCCTGATCGTTAGTTTTACACACTCCACGAGAAACAGTCCCAAATGGAGACAATGTATTTTTCAACTGATAACCAATCATAGCGAATCGGGGAATCGATTCATTTTGTGGTTGAGATAAGAATTGTGCCATTGTTTCGAAGGCGTTTTTCCCGTAGAAATCGTCTGCATTAATTACAGCGAAAGGCTCTTTAATTGCATTTTTGGCCATCAAAATAGCATGTGCCGTTCCATAAGGTTTTTCTCTTTCAGGATCGGGAGTAAATCCTTCCGGAAGGCAATCCAATTCCTGATAAACCACTCCCACTTCTATTTTAGATCTATATTTTGAGAGGATCAATCGATCAAAGTCTTGTTCCATGTGCTTACGGATCACAAAAACAACCTTTCCGAAACCAGCTTGAATAGCATCATCAACAGAGTAATCCATAATTGTTTCGTTATTGGGTCCTAACATATCAAGTTGCTTTAAACCACCATAACGACTGCCCATACCGGCTGCCAAAATCAACAATGTGGGTTTCATAAATTTCAATTTAAGTTATTATTTTCTATATATCTTTGAATCAATTTTTTATCTTTGCGAGAGTCCAGCATCATTTGTATTGCCTGATTCACCTCTTCCACAGTCCCAACACACTCAAAAGGTTTTGTAGCCTCCCACCCTACCAACTGATCAAAGTAGTGTACTAAACTCTCTTTATCCAACAGATCTTCACCAAAGATTCGGATCATTTTTTCATCTTCAATAAATGGAGAGAGAATAATGTATGCAAACAAACATTTTGAGCAGTTACAACACCATATATTTTCTTTACTTCCGGCGTTACAGCTTCTAAACACGGCATGATATTGATCATACTGAGCAAAGAATTGGGCAATTTGTAATTCGGAATAGAGTCTCAAATGACTATAATAATGAGCACAATCATTCATGAAATGAGTGACATAATATTGAAAATCTCTTTCAAATTCCAACGATTTTGAATATTGGTGATTGACCTCTGTACCTACAATAGTTGCTTCATTTGCACTTGACTCATTGGACAATGCAATATCGCGTGTTTGAGTCAGATATGCTGCCAAAACAGTATAAAAAGCCAGCATAGCTGAAAATGGAGTATGTCCATTCAAATAACCTTTTGAATTGACTTTCAACAGTAAAGGATCTATTTCCCGTTCAATAATAAAAATTTGCTCCAAAGAATCAAATCCTGCTACTCTAGCACAATCGAGCGTAGCACCTCGGGGGTTAATAATTAATGGTATAATTTCCCGAGAGGAGCGCAACTGTTCGAGTGTAACAACTGAATCCTTGCCCCCCCCTATTGGTACTATTACAGAAGATGAAGAAAGAACATGAGGATAATCAAATTGAGCGGTATGAGGTGCATCCGTATCAAAAGAAAATGAAAGAAACTCTTCCAAATTGGTTTCGATGCCATTTTGATAAAAATATTCCGATAAACCTTTGAAATAGAGCTTTTTCCACCAATTTTGTTCTAAAATAGAGAGTTGGGCCGGATGAACATGAACCAGCGGAGAGGCTGTTGCTTTCCAATAACTAATCAGCTCAATCATACCTATCTTAAATATAAAAGAATCGAGCTGTCTATTTTTTATTCCGGGAGACAAATAATTACCGTATTTTACAATCATTGAGGGTTTATAAACCAGTTCTTGAGTTCGGAATTGAAACTGGATTTCAATATGATCCTCTTTCCAAAAATAATGAAATGAATCATAATGAAAAACCGGATAAGTTTTTCTTAATTGTGTCCATTTCGAGGAAATTTGTTGACTCATTTCTTTATAAATAAAGCAGACAAAAGTACAAATTTTATTTAAATTAAAACCCCTTTCAAAGAATAATAGCTATAAAGCCATTTTATATGGCTCAAATGAAAAAAAATAGAACAATTTATCAGGGTTCAAATGAGTGTGTGATTAAATTTCACCCCTAAATAGAGAATTTTACCCCTAAATAACCCAATTCATATAATTTAAGCATCTTAAATATCAACTATTTTAAGATTTATTAATATTTGTAGTTTTTTTGCAGTTGCAATTTGAGATTAAAAGGAGATTGAATTGCGTCAATTAACCAAGTTATCAATTCAACTTAATATAGAGTATGAAAATTAGAGGAACCGGGCGTGCATTGCCATCATTAGTCGTCACCAACAACACACTTTCCCAATTTTTGGACACTAGTGATGAGTGGATCACGACTCGAACCGGAATTAAGGAGCGAAGGATTTTATCAAATGAAACAATTTTAGACTTAGCTGTAGAAGCGGGAAAAAATGCTCTAGAAAACGCTCAAATAGGTCCAAAAGATTTGGATTTTATCATTGTTTCCAATGTAGCTAATAACTTTGTTACCCCTTCTCTCAGTTCTATTGTACAAGGCCAACTGGGAGCAACTTGTCCTTGTATTGACATCAATGTTGCCTGCACCGGTTTTGTGTACGCTATTGACATGGTTGATGCCTACTTTAGAACCGGAAGATACCAAAAAATATTAATTATTGCAGCTGAAGAGCCCTCCAAATTTGTGGATTGGAGAGCCAGAGATGCCAGTATTTTATTTGGAGATGGTGCCGGAGCTGTTGTTGTTACCAATGAGGCACCTGAAAATTTAATTGCCATTCATCTTAACACAACATGTGCCACAGAACCGCTTTTTTACGAAAGAGCGATGGAACCCAATCCATTTAATGAAATTCCACAACCTTCCCACCCATTAATTATGAATGGAAAAGAGGTTTATAAGTTGGCTGTTTCCTCATCCATTGCTGATATTAAGAAGGTATTTGAGAAAACTACATATACTCCGCATGATGTTTCATTGTACTTATTACATCAAGCGAATACCAGAATTTTAGAGACTATTCGTGACTTTTTGGAAGAACCCATTGAAAAATTCCCAAGAAACATCCACAAATATGGAAATACTTCTTCTGCTTCCATTCCCATTTTACTTGATGAAATCAATCGTGAAGGAAGAATCAAAGAGAATGATCTGTTGATGTTGAGTGCTTTTGGCGGGGGATTTTGTACCGGAGCAGCACTAATCAGATGGTAAAAAATAAAAAGAAAGATATAACGTTAACTATTATATAAATATAAAAAAGAAAAGCAATTAACAAATATTTTATAAATAAATATGAAAAGAGTTGTAATTACAGGTTTGGGAGTACTCTCCCCTATTGGAAATGACGTTGAAACGTTCTGGAATAATCTAAAAAATGGAGTTTCCGGTATCGATCTTATCAAAACGTTTGATACCAGCAATCTTGAAGTTAAGGTTGCCGGTGAATTGAAAGATTTTGATCCTGCAGCACATGGTCTTGATCCCTCTACTATCAGAAGGTCGGACCGTTTCACTTTATATGCTATGATCGCATCCAAACAAGCTATGGAAGACAGTCAACTGACTATTAATCCTGAACGTTTGGGGGTTTATATTGGTTCCGGAATTGGAGGAATGGAAACTTTTGTAAATCAATCCAATAAGATGTATCAAGATGGTCCAAGATGGGTTTCTCCACTGTTTATTCCTATGGTAATTTCCAATATTGCAGCCGGTAACGTTGCGATAATGCATAATGCTCAAGGTCCTACATTGCCTATTGTTACAGCATGTGCTACAGCCACACACTCCATTGGAGAGGCATATCGTGCTATTAAGCATGGTTATGCTGATGCTATCATTGCGGGGGGATCAGAATCATCGATACATCCACTCGCTATCAGTGGATTTGCCAATATGAAAGCACTATCCAAATCCACAGACCCCCACGCTGCATCTCTTCCTTTTGATAAGAGAAGACAAGGGTTTGTACTTGCTGAAGGTGCCGGAATCGTTATATTAGAGGAGTATGAGCACGCCAAAGCGAGAGGTGCCAAGATTTATGGAGAGATGTGTGGATATGGTAACACTTGTGATGCTTTCCACGTAACAGCACCTATGCCTGGTGGAGAATCAGCAGCAAGAGCGATGAGTTTAGCTGCTGAAGAAGCTAATTTAACAGATCAGGACTTAATCTACATCAATGCACATGGTACAGGTACGCCATTGAATGATAAAATTGAGACTGCAGCAATCAAAACAGCATTTGGCGAAGAAAGAGCACGTCAAATCTTAATCAGCTCCAGCAAATCAATGACCGGCCACGGGTTGGGAGCTGCAGGAGGTTTCGAAACTATTGCTTCTGTACTGGCTCTCAAAGATGGTATAATATCCCCCACTATTAACCTCAATGATCCGGATCCCGAATGTGATTTGGATTATGTACCTCATACTGCAAGAAAAGCCAATATTACTTTAGCACTTTCCAACTCTTTAGGATTTGGTGGCCATAATGGAACATTAGCATTCAGAAAAATCTAATTTTTTTTGTACCTTTGTGGATTGTTAAATTAATTATAAACTTAAAATTATATGAAAACTGTATTAACTTTAAACCGTGAACAAATCAAAGAACACCTTCCCCACAGAGAACCCATGCTTTTAGTTGACGAAATGGTTTTATTTGAGGATGAAAATGGCAAACAACATTGTACCGGCAAACTTCACATCACGGGTGATGAGTATTTTGTAAATGGTCATTTTCCCGGATACCCGGTTGTTCCCGGCGTTATTCTTTGTGAAATTATGGGACAATCAAGTTCAATCCTGATGTTGGAAGCATTAAAAGGAAAAACTCCTTTCTTCACAGGAATTGATGGAGTTCGTTTTAAAAAACAAGTTCGTCCTAATGATACCGTTGAAGTTTCTGCAACAATTACCAGTCGACGCGGTCCTCTCTTTTTTGTGGATGCATCCGCTAAAGTTGACGGGGAGCTTTGTGCTTCAGGTAAACTCTCATTTGCTTTAATTGATAGTAGCACACTATAAACAATATTTTCGGATTTCCTCCTCATGAGGTCATCATATTCTTTTCCATTAAAGGCAGCGATTCATTCGCTGTCTTTTTTTTTATTATCTTTGTCGATTATTTCTAGCATTATCGGATGGATCAAGTTACTGCATTAATCAACCTATTGGAATCCTTAGAGATACTGATTTTAGGATTTGGGAAAGAGGGAAAATCCACCTATCAGTTTATTCGCAACCATCTGCCTGATAAGAGATTAACCATATCGGATCAGCAAGCATTTGAGGTTGAGGATCAGTTTGTAGAATCCTATATTGGCGAAGTAGATGCGAACTTTTTGAATCAGTTTGATCTGATCATTAAATCGCCTGGTGTTTCCACAAAAAAGTGGGCAGATCAGGTTCCGACTGAGAAAATCAGCTCGCAAACCGACCTATTTCTACGGTTTTGGGGAGCGCAAACAGTGGGCATTACAGGGACAAAAGGGAAAAGCAGTACCAGTTCCTTGCTCCACCACATTTTAGTTCATAATCAGCAAAAGAGTTTGCTGGGAGGGAATATTGGCACCCCCCTTTTTGATATAATTCCAAAAATAAAAAAGGATACCATTATTGTGGCAGAATTGTCCGCACACCAACTACAGTACCTGAGTAAAGCGCCTCATATCGGGATTATTTTGAATTTATATCAAGAGCATTTGGATCACTTTCAGGACTTAACTGCTTATCACTCAGCTAAATTGAATATGGCATTAAAGCAGAGAGAAGGAGATTTCTTGATCTATCATTATGATAATCAGCAGCTTAAAGAGCGATTAGCTCATTCTCAACATATTTCTACCCTACTTCCATACGGAGAAAAGAGTTCTGAGCAACTGTTCGGCTGGATTGAGGGAGAAACAATCAGCATTAGAAATGAGAACAATATTGTTGAGAATCAGCCGCTTAAATCCTTACCCGGATTAGCAGGAAAGCACAATTTATATAATCTGCTGGCGGCTTCCCTTGCTGCGAGTCGTTTGGGCATTTCTTTGGAAAAGAGTATAGAAGCGGCATACAGTTTTAAAGGATTACCTCACAGAATCGAGTTTGTTGCTACATTAGAGGGAGTTAGCTATTATAACGACTCAATCTCCACCATTCCCGAGGCGACTATTTCTGCTTTAGAGACTTTGAATTTTGTGGAAACATTAATATTGGGGGGGATGGATCGCTCCATCGACTATACGCCTCTCTATCAGTATCTTAACCGGCACCCGGTAAAAAATATCGCATTGATGGGAGATGCCGGCAGAAGGATCTATCAAGAGTGGGGAGAAAGTGCATCGGATATTGAGAAGTTCCTGATATCCAACAATTTGTCGGATGTAGTTCGGTTTTGCAAAAAAGAGACCTCTACCGGTAAAATTTGTCTACTTTCCCCAGCTGCAGCCAGTTACGGATTATTTAAAAACTTTGAAGATCGCGGGGATCAATTTAAAATGATAATATTGCAAAATGATTAGCAAAGAGAGAATCAAAAAGATTAGGGCGTTACATCAGAAAAAGCAGCGCGAACTCACCCAAGAGATGTTGGTAGAGGGAACGAAATCGTGCCTGGAGGTGTGGAACTCCTCTTTGGAGATTGTAAGTACCTATGTAACACAGGATTGGATCGATAAGATGGATGGGAAATTGCCTATCAATATCGATTGTGAGATTATTTCTCAACGTGAGATGGGACAGATCAGTGCGCTTTCTACTCCCCCAGAAGTGCTTTCTGTGGTCAAGATTCCTCTGTACAATGCTGCTCAATTTGATTCGCAACAGCCGATTCTCGTTTTAGATGCGATTCGCGATCCGGGTAATTTGGGAACGATAATCCGCAGTGCCGACTGGTTTGGTATCCGGCAGATCTTCTGTTCTCAAGATTGTGTTGAGTTCAGCAATCCCAAAGTGATTCAGGCTACTATGGGTTCTTTTTGTAGAGTCAAAATCGTGTATGGAAATATAGTGGAGTTGATTCAAAGTCAAGCTGGTAGAGCCACATACGGAATGTTTTTGGAAGGCAAACCGCTTCGGGAGGTAAATTTTGCGAAAAACAGTCTTGTAATTGTTGGCAATGAGAGCGAAGGAATCTCTAAAAAAGTAGAGCAACTGATTGAGTATAAAGTTCATATCCCAACCGGAAGCGGTACAGCGGGTGCGGAATCGTTGAATGCTTCGGTGGCGACGGGAATTTTGCTGTATGAGCTCTGCACTAAATTTAATTGAAAATTGAAAATTGGGCTACTCGGGACGCGACTACTACTCGTGTAACTTACTACATGGGACAAAACTTGAAGTCGCATCCCGAGTGAAAAATTGTTCGTAATTGATCTTGCAGATCCTAAAAGGTCTAAAATTCCAGAGTGGGGAAATGGAATGGCTGAAAAGGGAGTTCTATGCTGCCCCCCTTTTATTTTAAATACCAAATAAGAAGTAAGAAATCAGAAATATGATATTGCTGTAATTTACAAATAAGAAGGAAGAAATAAGAAGTAAGAAGTAAATTAGAAATTATTTGAAGGCAAAAGGCGAAAATTTATGAAGATAGAAGGTAGAAGGATTTCGAATTTCACATTTCATATTTCATATTTTATTAAAATTGGGCTGTTGACAAATAATGGGGTTGGGGCTATGATATTAGATACCAAAACTATATCTTTGTTCGTTAAATACCATAGTAAGGATAAAAAAGCAGATAACATGAGATTTTTTAAAAGTATTCTTCTTTTATTAACATTTTATTTTTTATTAATCACTCCTCTTGCGGCACAGAAGCCGATTCGCTTTGAATCGCCTGAGTTTGAGTTCAATACAGCGATGGAGCTATTTCAGAAGGAAAAATATGGCTCCGCACAGCAATATTTCAAATATGTGTACGAAAATACGCCCAATAAACAGCAGGATATCAAATCGAACTCCTACTTTTACATCGGCGTTTGTGCGGCACAACTCTATAATGAGGATGCCATTTTTTACCTGAGTGATTTTATTCGTATCTATCCGGTGCACTCTTTAGTTCCGGAAGCGTACTATTATTTGGGAAAATTTTACTTTTACAAAAAGCAGTACAAAAAAGTAATAGAGACCTTTGACATGATTGATGAGCGTCATGTTCGTCCGGATGAGATGGGAGAGTTTTACTTTAAAAAAGGGTATTCCTATTTTGCAACCAATCAGTATGATGATGCGAAAACCTTTATGTATCGCGCCAGACGTGCCAGTGGTCCGTACCAGGAGCGAGCTACCTATTATTTAGCGCATATCGCATACGAAGAGCAGCAGTATGAAGCAGCCTTGGAAGGTTTTTTAGAGTTAAAAGATTCCTATGAGTACAGAGCCCTTATTCCTTACTATGTTGTTCAAATTTTGTTTCTACAGCAAAAGTATACCGAACTGGTAGAGATTGCTCCCCCCTTATTTGAAAATTCTAATGAAAAAAGTAAAACCGATATTGCCAGAGCTATCGCACTGTCTTACTACAACTTAGGTCAATATAAAAATGCGGAACCCTACTTTAATTTCTATTTAGAGCGCAATAGAGGCACTTTGGATTCCAGTGATTGTTTTGCAGCAGGATACACCTATTACAACGTTGAAAACTATAAAAGAGCTATTGAGTATCTTTCTCAAACGACCAAAACGCCTTCCATTATGTCACAAACCAGTTTGTACGTATTGGGAGATTGCTATATGAAAAATTCGCAACTTTCATTGGCTTCACAAATGTTTCACGAGGCTTACAAGATGAAAATTGATCCGGAGATTACTGAAGATGCGCTTTACAACTATGCCAAATTACAGTATGAGACTTCAAATCAGCCTTTTAACACCGCCATTGGCGCTTTAGAGGAGTATATCACACAATATCCATACTCTACCCGAAGTGAGGAAGCCAGCGGCTATTTGTCGCGGATTTACTTGTCAACTAAAAACTATCAGGGTGCGATCACCTCTCTTGAAAAGATACCGAATAAAAATCCGGATTTATTGAGAGGATACCAACGTTGTACTTATTTCAGAGCTTTAGAATTGGTGAATAATAATGATTATTCCAGAGCATTGGGAATGATCGATAAGTCAATTCAATATCCTTTAGATCCCGTTACACATGCTTCGGCACTCTATTGGAAGGGAGAGATTGAGTATCGTCTCGGAAAATATGGAGCTGCTGCTCAAACTTTACGCTTATATCAACGTCATGAGAATGCGAAAAAGGATCAGCATTACGCTACCTCATTTTATACTTTAGGCTATACACATATCAAACAGAATCAATTTCCGGATGCCATCACTGCTTTTAATCGCTTTTTGGATCTGTATGACGGTGAAAATCAGTTCTTAGTGAATGATGCACAAATCAGAATTGGGGACTCCTATTACATGCAAAGAAATTTCTCTCAAGCCATTGCTGCATATCAAAAAAATGAAAGAACAGGTGTTGCCAACAGAGATTATGTTCTGTTCCAACAAGCTAAATCTTATGGATATCAAAGATCTTTTGACAAAAAGATTGAAATTTTAGAGCGTCTCATTCGAACTTATCCTTCCTCATCTTATGCTGTAGATGCGGAATTTGAGTTAGCTTCAACCTATCACCTGCAAAGACAGTATAGCAGTGCGATTGCATCGTATCAATCCTTTATCAGTAAAAATCCAAGGAGTGTTTATACCAAACAAGCTTATAATAAAATGGCTCTAGCTTATTTGAACATTCAGGACAGAGAAAATGCAATTAAGAACTTTAAATATGTGATTGACAACTACAAAGGATCTCAGGAAGCTATTGATGCGATCTCCAACTTAGAGAGTATCTACACTGAACAAGGGAATACTGCAGAGTTTTTTGATTATATCCGTACTAAAAACGTAAACTATTCCGAATCCAAACAGGACTCTGTTGCCTTTAAAGCTGCCGACAGCAAATTTACACGTGGCGACTGTGATGGAGCCATAAAAGGATATGAAGATTATTTGAGACAGTTCCCCAACGGATTATTTGCAGCCACAGCACTCTTTAATAAAGGGGAATGTGAATATGGCAATAAGAATTACGACAAAGCTCTTATCTCTTATGAAGCGTTGGTAACCAAATACAACACCAATAACAACGAGGTTGCCGTTAAGAAGCTTTCTATCATCCTATTCAACAAAAACGAATATGGTCGTGCGTTGGAGTATTTCACCAAATTGATTGAACTTTCGTCGAGCCAAAACAACACCATTTACGCTCATAATGGGGTGATGCGTTGCGCTTTTGAATTAGAGCGGTATCGTCAGTCTTTGGAAAGTGCTGAGTCGATTATTAATTCCAATCAAAATGACCAGGATTTAAAAAATGATGCCTTAATTTACGCCGGAAGAAGTGCCTATCTTTTGAACGAAACCATTAGTGCTAAGCGTTATTTTTCCACTCTGGCAACCAGTTGCAACAATGAGATTTGTGCAGAAGCTGCATACAAACATGCTGAGATCACTTTTAATGAAAAAGATTATGATGAAGCTGAACGTTTAATTAAGAAAATTATTAGTGGCTCCTACACCTCCGCTTATTGGTTAGGAAAAACCTTCATCTTGTATGGAGATTGGTATAAAGAGAAAGAAAATTATTTCCAGGCGAGACACACCTATCAGAGTATTGTGGATAATTTTGAAGGGGAATTGAAAGAGATCGCCTTACAGAAGATCAGTGAAGTAACCGCATTAGAAAACGCTCAGTAATAACAAACAGTAAAAACAGAAGAAAATGAAAAAATATATTTCCATATTAATCACTTTTACGCTGTATGTTTTAGTACAAGCACAACCTATCGATACAGCTAAATTTAATGTTGATTACTCATTGACACTGCAAAACTTTGAAAAAATCAATAAAAGTGCAGAGATTATTGATACGGTTAAGGATCAGGTTAGGTTTGATTACTACATCATGCCACAACGTATTGATCTCTCGTTTAAACCCTCAACGGTAGCACCTGCAAAATTGCCGGCTGATGTCATGAAACGATTGTACCGTAACTTCTTACGCGTCGGATTTGGTTATCCGATAACCCCTCTGGCACAGTTGAATATCCATAATTTTGACAACTCTAAATTTTCTTACGGACTTAATGTGAATCATTTCTCCTTATGGGGTCCTAATGTCATTAGAGGTATGGAAAACTTTGCTTACGCACCTGTCAGTGATACTAAAGTCGGAGTTTTCTTTCATCATTTTCTAAGAAATGCAACCTTTTATAATCACCTCAACTACAACCATGAGGTAGCTCACCGTTTTGCGTTCAATCGTTTATATGGTTATGATGACCATTATTACCTTAAAGCTTATCGCGATTCCTTAAAAAACAACTTCCATCATCTCCGGGCGGTTACCGGTGTCAGATCAAACCAAACCGCTGATGTTAAGGTAGTTAAGTATGATGTTCGCTTTGTATATGATATGCTGGCTACTTATCCAAAAGATTGGGAGCATCATTGGGGATTGCAAGGTTTTATCGGTTATGATGACCGCTTTTTAAAGGTATCGGGAACCCAAAACTACAGAATAGATATTGACTTTGATTACTATCAAAACAGATGGGGTAATGCACCAAATGATCTGAACTTAACACGCAACACTTTCAAATTTTTATTCAAACCCACCATGAGTTTTGAGGTGAATGAGTACATGCTTACTTTAGGAGTGGGTATTCCTATCATTAACTCAACACTTTACAGTAAGGCGATGATACCGATCTATCCTGTTGCAGAAGTGCAACTAGGATTAATTAAAGGGATTATGAGTTTATATGGGGGGCTTGACGGGAACACGCACTGGAACTCATTACAAGATCTGATTTATGAAAATCCATACATTAAACCGGGACTTGATTCTTTGCGTTTTTCCAGAACACAGATCAGTGTGTATGGAGGGTTAAAGGGTAATTTGGTTAAAAAATTGAACTACCACTTTGCTGCGCGTTACTCTTACACCAAGGATATGCCGCTTTTTATGGTAGATACGCTTTGTTATCTGAAAAATCAATTTGATGTAATATACACTAATGCCAACATTCTCAACGTTTCCGGAAATCTCACCTGGCAAGTGGTTGATCACTTATTCCTTAACTTTGACCTCAATTTTTGGAAATATTACAAACTCTCCAATGCTGACCATGCGTGGTATAAACCCACCTGGGAGGGTGCTTTTGGTGGAAAATATTATCACGGAGATCGTTATATCTTTGACTTGAACTTCATCTTACAGTTTGGTAAATGGGGATTTTTCCCATTGGAGAACAACAATTATGTAGTGAAACAAATGAAACCCGTGCTTAATTTTGATGCTGCCTTTGAATATCTGATTACACCTCAATTTGCCTGTTTTGCGCAAGTTAACAATCTGGCATCGCAATATTTATCCCACTATTATGACATCAGTAATTTTGGATTGAACTTCATTGT
>JAKPTX010000075.1 GCA_029570835.1 Bacteroidota bacterium | reverse complement strand
AGTACCTCCATAGCATTTTTGCCATTCAATCTCCCCGGAATTATCTAATTTAACAACCCATCCATCAAATCCACCATGATTCCCGCTAACATCCCCGTCATTTGACGCAGTCGAACCCACCAGGATAAATCCTTGATCAGAAGTTTCTAATATAGAACTTGCATAATCATAATGTGAGCCTCCCAGACATTTAGTCCATTCTGTGATGTAATTTGCAGAAAGTTTAACAACAAAAATATTATAAAAAGCATGACAGCCAATGGCATCATAATCATTTGATAATGTTGAACCCACTGCAATATAACCACCATCTGATGTTTGAATAATATCTCGCCCATAATCATGACTACTTCCCCCAAAACATTTTTCCCACTCTATTGTCGGAGCTTGTGCATTGGCAATCGCAGCAATCAAAATAAACAAAAAAGTAAGTCCATTTTTTTTCATATCACTCCCTTTTAATTTCTATATTTTTCATTCCATCTTCTTTTCATTTTAAAATTTTAAAATCTAAAATTCTGTTCTGCAATATACAACTTTTTTTTAACAGACTCATCAAAACTTGAAAAAACCATAACATATTGATTTTCAAATACATACTTTTGCGTATGAAAAAATATTTTTAAGATTCAAAGAGAAAAAGGTGTTATTTTGGTAGAAACTTACAAGAAATTACGAATTATGGAATTCTAAATTTAGGAATCGTTATTCATAATGGATCACTCACATCCGAAAAGGCACCATATTGCCGAGTGGGGAAATAGGACAACAAAAGAGGGAAGAATGTCCTGCCCCCCATTATTTTTATTTACAAAAAGAAAGAAGAATTATAAAAAGGAGAAAGGCGTAATTTATTTAGCAGTCATTATTTTATTTTCACAATTTTCTGCGTTTGATTCCCAATCTGCAAAAGATAGATTCCTTCTATGAAGGATTCCAAATTAAGCTGCATGGTTTCAGAAGTCAGATTACCGAAGTGAACCAATTGTCCGGTAATGGAGTAAACTTTGTAGGGTGAATCCAATAAAGCGGGATCAATTTGGAGATTTAAAATATTTTGTGTTGGATTAGGATAAACCTGAAACTGCAATGTGGGATCAAGTTCAACAATGCCGGTTTCCGGTGAAAGTTTCGCAATCCACATATCGCTCCCTCCATGATATCCGGTCCATGCAGATAATGTTCGACTCATTAATATAAATCCATGATCTGCTGTTTGTTGAAAAGACGAAAAATATTCCGCATTCACTCCTCCATAATACTTTTGCCATACAACATTACCTGAATAGGTCATTTTTATCAAAACAATATCTTCATCTATTGTATTTGGACAATGACCACCTATTACAAAGTGATTGTTTGAAACCACTGCAACTGAATAATATTGACCCATAGGATGAATTCCCTCCTGTCTCCATCTGAAAGCTCCTGACTCCGAAATCTTTAAAACTACTCCGGTATACATTACAATTGGCAGTTCACCATGATAAACTGATTCTCCAACAGCAATAAAGCTTCCTTCTGCCAGTTGTGTAACATCATAGAATCTATCATCAACATTGCCATAACCCATTTCCCATTCAACAGTTCCCATCTCATTAATTTTCAAAAACCACACATTGGCATCATCTGATCCATCAGGAGTTTTATGACCTGTAATCAAATATCCTCCGTCGCGAGTTGGAGTAACAGCATTGAACGAGGTTCGTGAAGTACCCCCATAAGTTTGACTCGATTCAACATTGCCCAAGCTATCTATTTTTAATGCCCAACCCTTTCTTTTTATTTGGGGATTAACAAAATGTTGATCACTTAACTCAATGTTCCCGAAACAGATATAACCACCATCATCCATAGGAATAACAGTATGAAGAACATCATTGCAAGTGTCTCCATAACATTTTTGCCATTCAATCTCCCCGAAACTATCTAATTTAACGACCCATCCATCAGATGCACCGTGATTACCGCTGACATCTCCATCATTTGACAAAGTTGAACCTGCCACAATAAATCCATGATCCGAGGTTTCTATTATACAATGGGCAGATTCATCATAAGATCCTCCTAAACATTTAATCCATTCCGTTGTGGAATTTGCAGAAAGTTTAACAATAAAAACGTCATATCCTCCATGATTATCGACAGCATCATAATCGGTTGATACCGTTTTCCCTGCTGCAATATAACCACCATCTGACGTTTGAATGATGCTAGACCCAAACTCATAAGAAGTTCCTCCAAAACATTTTTCCCATTCTATTGCCGGAGCTTGTGCATTGGCAATGGTGGCAATAAGAATAAATAATAAGGTAAATTTAATTGTTTTCATGGTTTGCTTATTTGTGATTATTTTATCTTTTTACGTTCATTTTCTCTATTCCAAAACCCCAGATTATCAAGTCAATAATTAACTCTGCAATATACAACTATTTTTAATAAGTTCAGAAAGAGTTAGATAACAAATTAAGGAAATTTAATATGTTGATAACCAGATATATATAAATATTATTGAAAATTTTTATTGAGATTCAAATAGAAAGAAAAGGCGTTGTTTTGGGAAAAATTTGCAATAAATTTCAAATCAGGGAATTCTAAATTTAGGAATCGTTATTCATAATGGATCACTCACATCCGAAAAGGTATCATATTGCCGAGTGGGGAAATGAAACGACTGAAATGGAAGTTCTATGCTGCCCCCCAATTATTTAAATTTAGAAATAAGAAATCAGAAATATGAAATGAATCTATTTAAACAACTGATAATCAATAAATTCTAAATTTAATTAATTCGTAATTTTATTTCGACTTTCGACTTTCGACTTTCGACTTTTTTTATTCCGCCTTCCGCCCTCCGCCTTCCGCCTTTTTTTGATTCCGAAATCCGAAATTTTTCTATATCTTTGCAGGTTATAGCGATGGATTAGTAAGAACTAAAACTGAATCACTTATGGCTCCTATTACCGGGATAATTACGACGCTCAATGAGGAACACAACATTGTAGAGGCGGTCAATTCACTTTTTCAGATTTGTGATGAAGTGATTGTCGTGGATTCGCTTAGTAGTGACCAAACGGTTGCTTTGGCGCAACAGGCCGGGGCGAAAACCTATTTACAGGAGTATTTGGGAGATGGCATTCAGAAAAATGTGGGAATTCAGTATGCAAGCCATGAATGGATCTTCAGTATGGATGCAGATGAACGAGTTTCTCCTGAATTGGCGCAATTAATCAACAATCTCGATCTGGAGAATACGCCCTTTTTTGGGTTTGCCGTTCGTAGAAAAAACCTGATCGGCAGTCGGTGGGTAAAGTCTTGCGGTTGGTATCCCGATTATTTGGTTCGGCTTTTCAAACATAGCAAAATCCGTTTTAGCGCTGTAAAACAGCATGCTTCCGTACCGACTCACAACTGTGCAAAACTGAAAGGAGATCTGATCCATTACCGTTATCAGAATTTAGGAGAACTGTTTGCCAAACCGGGTCGGAATTACAGTACCAGAGGGGCTAAAATCTTGTATAATCAAGGGAAAAGAGCTCGCTCTTATTCGCCTTTTGTACACGGTACTGCTGCTCTTTTTGTGAATTTATTTATTCGGGGGGGAATCCTTGGGGGTGTAGATGGATTTAC